>NZ_JBXASW010000007.1:0-167521 GCF_058809745.1 Variovorax sp. MPBD4-3 | reverse complement strand
GGTGGGCAGCGGCGGGTGGACCATCGCGCAGAACGCGGGGCAGCGCATCGACACGCGCGGCCTGCCCGGCGGAACGGACTTCGACTGGCGCTCGGTGGCGCCCACCAGCAACTGGAGCAGCCTGGCCTCGTCCGCTGATGCCACCCGCCTGGCGGCGGCATCCGGCAGCGGCGATCTGTACACATCGAGCGATTCCGGTGCGACCTGGAGCCTGCGCCTCACGGGACAGACCTGGAGCGGCGTCGCTTCTTCCAGCGATGGCCTCGCGCTGCTCGCCTCGACCAACGGCGGTGCGCTTTTCCGCTCGACCGACGGCGGCAACTCGTGGTCCAACGACGGATCGTCCCGAGCCTGGAGCGCGGTGGCCAGTTCCGCCGACGGCTCGCGCCTGGTCGCGACCGCCTACCTGGGGCAGATCTGGACCTCCTCGGACGGCGGCACCAGTTGGACGGCGCGTGAGTCGAACCGGGCCTGGCGTGCCGTGGCCTCTTCGGCCGATGGCCGGGTACTGGTGGCGGCCACCAATGGCGCCCAGCTGTATGTCTCGACCGACTACGGCGTGAGCTGGACCGCGCGCGCGAGCGGCCAGTTCTGGTGGTCGGCGGCGGCGTCTGCCGACGGCAGCATCCTGTACGCCACCGTGGACACGGGCGCCGTCTGGGTGTCCACCGATTCGGGGACAACGTGGGATGCGCAGACTGTCAGCCGGGACTGGCGAGGCATCGCCACGTCCGCCGACGGCCGCTATGCCGTGGCCGCGACCAGCGGCGGCCGCATTTACGAGTCCAGCGACATCGGCCGGACCTGGCGTGTGACCAGCGACGCCGGTGCCTGGACCGCGGTCGCGAGCAGCGCCGACGGCATGAAGGTGGCCGCCGCCAAGTCGGGCTCGACCATCCAGCTCGGCACGCGTCGCGCTTCGAGCACCCTCGGCACTGCCGGGTCGGTTTCCGGGGGGCAACAGGACGCGCTGGAGCTGCAATACGCGGGAGGAGGGGTGTTCATGCCCGTCGGCTACGTGCTGGCCAACCTGGCGTTCGTCATTCGCTGAATCCGCTTCGCGGCAATCCAGCACCTGCAGGCCGGAACGTGTGAGAGGACAGCCAGACGCCGGTCGAGGCGGCCTCGCCCCCTCCAACCGGCCTGCCGGGCCTCGAGAGGGCGCCCGGCAACCTACTTGTCGTTGTGCAGGTAGGTCGCCTGCTTCGGCAGCAGCAGGCTCACCAGGAATGCCAGGGCCATCATGCCGGTCACGTACCAGTAGAAGTACGACTCGTGGCCGATCGACTTCAGTCCGAGCGCCACGTATTCGGCGCTGCCGCCGAAGATGGCATTGCCCACGGCGTACGACAGGCCCACGCCCAGCGCGCGCACTTCGGGCGGGAACATCTCGGCCTTCACGATGCCGCTGATCGAGGTGTAGAAGCTCACCACCGCCAGCGCCAGGGTAATGAGCACGCCGGCCATCAGCGGGCTGCTCACGCTCTGCAGGGTGGTCAGCACCGGCACCGTCATCAGCACGCCCAGGGCGCCGAACAGCAGCATGTTGCTGCGGCGGCCGATGCGGTCCGACAGCGCGCCGAACAGCGGCTGCATGCACATGTAGATGAACAGGCAGGCCGTCATGATGTTGCTGGCGGTCTTGATCGACATGCCGGCCGAGTTCACCAGGTACTTCTGCATGTAGGTGGTGAAGGTGTAGAAGATCAGCGAGCCGCCGGCCGTGTAGCCCAGCACCACGAAGAAGGCGCGCTTGTGGTGCTTGAACAGTTCGGCCATGCTGCCGGCGCCCTTGGCGGCGCGGGTCTTGGTGCTGGCGGTCTCGGTCAGCGTGCGGCGCAGCATCAGGGCCACGATGGCGGCCACGGCGCCGAGCACGAAGGGAATGCGCCAGCCCCAGCTGCGCAGTTCGGCCTCGTCCAGCACCTGCTGCAGCACCACGACCACGACCACGGCCAGCAACTGGCCGCCGATCAGCGTGACGTACTGGAAGGACGAGAAGAAGCCGCGCTGCCCGCGCATCGCCACTTCGCTCATGTAGGTGGCAGTGGTGCCGTACTCCCCGCCGACCGACAGGCCTTGCAGCAGCCGCGCGAGGAGCAGCAGCGCGGGCGCCGCGGCGCCGATCTGCGCGTAGGTCGGCAGGCAGGCGATCACCAGCGAGCCCACGCACATCATGACCACCGAGGTCACCATCGAGGTCTTGCGGCCCTTGCGGTCGGCCAGGCGGCCGAAGAGCCAGCCGCCGATCGGGCGCATCAGGAAGCCGGCGGCGAACACGCCGGCCGTGTTCAGCAGCTGCACCGTCGGGTCGGACTTGGGGAAGAAGGCCGGCGCGAAATAGATGGCGCAGAAGGCGTAGACGTAGAAGTCGAACCACTCCACCAGGTTGCCGGACGAGGCGGCGAAGATGGCGAAGATGCGCTTGCGCTTTTCTTCGAAGGTGTAGGGGGTGTTGTTGTCGGCGATGGCGTCGGGGCTGGAGGCGCCGGCGGTCGCGCTGCTTGCGAAGGCGGTCATGGAAAGGGGTCCTTGTCTCTGGCTGCGGCCCGCCGCGAAGCCGCGCGAGGCCGTTGCGGCGAGTCTGTCCGGCCGCCGCGGCGCTGTCGTCCGTAGCCGCCCGGCGGGTGTCTACGTATCGGTACGCAAGGGTAAATACCTAGATTCCTGCGGGATTCCACCAAGCCCGCGCGTGCGCAGGCGCGGCGCATACTCGCGAAAAAGCCACTCGCCGGCTCCTCCGGGGCTCCAGGCGACAGCCAGGAGATATGCGTTGCAGCGAACGAATATTGCCGACCCGACCTATTTCCACAAAGTCGTCGATTGCCAGTACGCCTGCCCGGCGCACACGCCTGTCCCCGAATACATACGCATGATCGCGCAGCGCCGCTACGGCGACGCCTACATGATCAACTGGGCCTCCAACGTCTTTCCCGGCATCCTGGGGCGCACCTGCGACCGGCCCTGCGAGCCGGCTTGCCGGCGCGGCCGGGTGGAAGAAAGCAACGCCGAGGCGCCGGAGCCGGTGGCGATCTGCCGTCTCAAGCGCGTGGCGGCCGACATGAAGGACGACGTGCGCGCGCGCATGCCCCAGCCCGGGCCGAAGAACGGCAAGCGTGTCGCCTGCATCGGCGCCGGGCCGGCCTCGCTCACCGTCGCGCGCGACCTGGCACCGCTGGGCTACGAGGTGACGGTGTTCGACGGCGAGGCCAAGGCCGGCGGGTTCATCCGCACGCAGATTCCGCGCTTTCGCCTGCCCGAGTCGGTCATCGACGAAGAGACGGGCTACGTTCTGGACCTGGGCGTGGAATTCCGCGGCGGCGAGCGCATCGCGTCGATGAAGGCGCTGATGGCGCAGGACTGGGATGCGATCTTCGTCGGCTGCGGCGCACCTCGCGGGCGCGACCTCGACGTGCCGGGGCGGCAGGAAGCCGCGGCCGGCATCCACATCGGCATCGACTGGCTGAACTCCGTGTCCTTCGGCCACGTCAGCAGCATCGGCCGGCGCGTGATCGTGCTGGGCGGCGGCAACACGGCCATGGACTGCTGCCGGTCGGCGCGCCGCCTGGGCGGCACCGACGTGAAGGTCATCGTGCGCAGCGGCTTCGACGAGATGAAGGCCTCGCCCTGGGAGAAGGAAGACGCCGCGCACGAGGGCATCCCGATCATCAACTTCCATGTGCCCAAGGCCTTCGTGCACGAGGACGGCAAGCTCGTGGGCATGCGCTTCGAGCTCGTGCGCGCCGAGTACGACGCCGAGGGCCGCCGCTCGCTGGTGCCCACCGGCGAGCCGGAGGCGTACTTCGAATGCGACGACGTGCTGGTGGCGGTGGGGCAGGAAAACGCATTCCCCTGGATCGAGCGCGATTGCGGCATGGACTTCGACAAGTGGGGCCTGCCGGTGCTCGACAAGAACACCTTCCAGTCTTCGGTGCCGAACGTGTTCTTCGGCGGCGATGCGGCCTTCGGGCCGAAGAACATCATCACGGCCGTCGCCCACGGCCACGAGGCGGCGGTGTCCATCGACAAGCTGCTGCGCGCCGAGCCGGTCTACGTGCGGCCGGCACCCATGACCAACCTGGTGTCGCAGAAGATGGGCATCCACGAGTGGAGCTACGACAACGACACCTCCAACGACCTGCGCTACAAGGTGCCGTGGGCCAAGGCCGAGACGGCGCTGGCCAGCATCCGCGTGGAGGTGGAACTGGGCTTCGACGCCGCCACCGCCTTCAAGGAGGCCGAGCGCTGCCTGAACTGCGACGTGCAGACCGTGTTCACCGAGGCTGCCTGCATCGAGTGCGATGCCTGCGTGGACATCTGCCCGATGGACTGCATCAACTTCGTCGACAACGCCGAAGAGGACGAACTGAGGCCCCGGCTCAAGGCGCCGGCGCTGAACCTGGCGCAGGACCTGTACGTGTCGGGCGGGCTCAAGACGGGGCGCGTCATGGTCAAGGACGAAGACGTGTGCCTGCATTGCGGCCTGTGCGCCGAGCGCTGCCCCACGGGCGCCTGGGACATGCAGAAATTCCTGCTGAAGATGACGCCGGCGGGGCAGGGGGTGGCCGCATGACGCAACAGCAGATCGAGGCGGTCAACGACTTCGTCATCAAGTTCGCCAACGTCAACGGCTCGGGCTCGGCTTCGGCCAACGAGCTGTTCGCCAAGGCCATCCTGCGCATGGGCGTGCCGGTGAGCCCGCGCAACATCTTCCCGAGCAACATCCAGGGCCTGCCGACCTGGTACGAGGTGCGCGTGACCGAAGACGGGCACCTGGGGCGGCGCGGCGGCACCGACATGATGGTGGCGATGAACCCGCAGACCTGGGACGCCGACGTGGCCGAGCTGGCGCCGGGCGGCTATCTTTTCTACGACAGCACCCGGCCGCTGCCGCCTTCCAGGTTTCGCGACGACATCCGCGTCATCGGCATGCCGCTCACCGAGATCTGCAACGCCGTCTATCAAGACCCGCGCCAGCGCCAGCTGTTCAAGAACATCGTCTACGTGGGCGCCCTGGCTGTCCTGCTGGGCATCGAGCCCGAGGTGGTCGAGAAGCTGTTCGGCGAGCAGTACAAGGGCAAGGAAAAGCTGCTGGCCTCCAACGTGCAGGCGCTGCACCTGGGCTGCGACTTCGCGCGGGAGAACCTGCGCGAGCCGGTGGGGCTGCAGGTGCGGCGCGCCGACCGGGTGGGCGGGCGCATCTTCGTGGACGGCAACAGCGCCGCGGCGCTGGGCTGCGTGTATGGCGGCGCCACGGTCGCGGCCTGGTACCCGATCACGCCGTCTTCCTCGGTGGCCGAGGCCTTCCAGAAGTACTGCAGCAAGTTCCGGGTGGACCCGTCCACCGGCCAGCACCGCTTCGCCATCGTGCAGGCGGAGGACGAGCTGGCCTCGATCGGCATGGTGGTCGGCGCGGGCTGGAACGGCGCGCGCGCCTTCACCGCGACCTCGGGGCCCGGCATTTCGCTGATGGCCGAATTCATCGGCCTGGCCTACTTCGCGGAAATTCCGATCACCTTGATCAACGTGCAGCGCGGCGGGCCCTCCACCGGCATGCCCACGCGCACGCAGCAGGCCGACATCCTGGCCTGCGCCTATGCCTCGCACGGCGACACCAAGCACGTGCTGCTGTTTCCCGAGGACCCGCACGAGTGCTTCGCACACGCGGCGGCGGCGCTGGACCTGGCCGACCGGCTGCAGACGCCCGTGTTCCTGATGACCGACCTGGACATCGGCATGAACCAGCGGCTGTGCGAGCCCTTTGCCTGGGACGACAGCCAGGCCTACGACCGCGGCAAGGTCATGAGCGCCGATGAGCTGGAGGCGGGCCGCGACTTCGGCCGCTACAAGGACGTGGACGGCGACGGCATTCCCTGGCGCACGCTGCCAGGCACGCACCCGACCAAGGGCAGCTACTTCACGCGCGGCACCACGCGCGACGCCTATGCCCGGTATTCGGAGCGCGGGCCGGACTACATCTACAACATGGAGCGGCTGCTGAAGAAGTTCGCGACCGCGGCCACGCTGGTGCCGCAGCCGGTGCTGCGGCCCGCAGCCCGCAAGACCGCGCTGGGCGTGATCTATTTCGGCTCGACCAGCCCGTCGATGCACGAGGCGCTGGATGCGCTCGAAGCGCAGGGCATCCACCTCGACGCCATGCGGCTGCGCGCCTTTCCCTTTCCCGAGAGCGTGGCGCAGTTCGTGGCGCAGCACGAGCAGGTTTTCGTGGTCGAGCAGAACCGCGACGCGCAGATGCGCAGCCTGCTGGTCAACGAGCTAAATGCCGATCCGGCACGGCTGATCCGGGTGCTGCATTTCGACGGCACGCCGATCACCGCGCGCTTCATCGTGCAGGCCATCGCCACGCATGTTCATCCGACGAAGGAGGCGGCATGACCTACCTCGCCAAGCCCAGGCTGCGCCATCCGACGCTGGCCGTCAACAAGGTGGGCTACACGCGGCGCGACTACGAAGGAAAGATATCGACGCTGTGCGCCGGCTGCGGCCACGACTCGATCTCGGCCGCCATCATCGAGGCCTGCTGGGAGCTGGACATCGAGCCGCACCGCGTGGCCAAGCTCTCGGGCATCGGCTGCAGTTCCAAGACGCCGGACTACTTCCTGGGGGCCTCGCACGGCTTCAACACCGTGCACGGCCGCATGCCCAGCGTGCTGACCGGCGCCAACCTCGCCAACCGCGACCTGCTGTACCTGGGCGTTTCCGGAGACGGCGACTCGGCCTCCATCGGCCTGGGCCAGTTCGCCCACGCCATGCGGCGCGGCGTGCGCATGGCCTACATCGTGGAGAACAACGGCGTCTACGGCCTGACCAAGGGCCAGTTCTCGGCCACGGCCGACCAGGGCTCCAAGAGCAAGAAGGGCGTGGTCAACACCGACAGCCCGGTCGACCTGGTGGCCATGGCGCTGCAGCTGGGCGCCAGCTACGTGGGGCGCGGCTTCTCGGGCAACAAGGCGCAGCTGGTACCGCTCATCAAGGGCGCGATCAGCCACGGCGGTTCGGCGTTCATCGACGTGATCAGCCCTTGCGTGGCCTTCAACAACCATCCCGGCAGCACCAAGAGCTACGACTACGTGCGCGAGCACAACGAAGCCGTGAGCCGCATCGACTTCATCAGCGGGCGGGACGAGATTTCCGTCGACATCGAGCCGGGCGAGGTGATGGACGTGCGCCAGCACGACGGCACGCTGCTGCGCCTGCGCAGCCTGCACCCCGACTACACGCCCGGCGACCGCCACGCCGCCATGGCCTACATGCAGCGCCACCAGGAAATGGGCGAGGTGGTCACCGGCCTGCTGTATGTCGATCCGCTGGCCACCGACCTGCACACCGCCCTCAACACCAGCGGCCGGCCGCTCAACGCGCTGGGGCCTGCCGAGTTGTGCCCCGGCGCCGCGGCGCTCGAGCGGCTGAACGCCTCCTTGCGCTGATCGGCGGCCCGGGGCACCATTGACCCTCTTTCAGGAGGGCGCACCATGGCTGAGCGCACCGTTTTCCAATCCATCTCCCGCACGCACCTGATCAGCCTCGCTCCGCAGGCCAGTGTGCGCGACGCCGCCTGCGTGATGACGCGCGCCAACTGCGGCAGCGTGCTCGTCATGGAGCTGCCCGACGTCCTGGTGGGCATCCTGACCGAGCGCGACCTGATGACCCGCGTGCTGGCGCGGGGGCTCGACCCCGATCGCACGCCGGTGCGCGAAGTCATGACGCCCAACCCGATCTGCGTGCCGCCGGAGACGCCGGTGTCCGACGCGGTGGTGCTCATGCTGGAGAGGGGCTTTCGCCATCTGCCGCTGGTGGCGGGCAAGAAGGTCGTCGGCGTATTCTCGGTGCGCGATGCGCTGCCGCGCGAGATCGGCGCGGCCGTGAGCCTGACCGAGTTCCGCGAACAACTGAACGACGCGCTGGGCTGACAAGGAAACCAATGCCTCTTTCCACTCAAAAACCGCAGGTGCTGGTGCTCATGGGCGTCTCGGGCTGCGGCAAGACGACCGTGGCCGCCATCCTCGCGGGCCGCCTGTCCTGGCCCTTCGAGGAAGGCGATGCACTCCATCCGCCTGCGAACATCGCCAAGATGGAAGCGGGACATCCGCTCACCGACGAAGACCGCGCACCCTGGCTGCGCAAGGTCGCGGACTGGGTGGGCGAGCGCATCGACGCCGGCGAGCATGGGCTCATCACCTGCTCGGCGCTCAAGCGCTCCTACCGCGAGGTGATCAACCGGCGCGGCGCGGGCGTGGTGTTCGTCTACCTCCACGGCTCGCGCGAGACCATCGCCTCGCGCCTGATGGCCCGCCACGGCCACTTCATGCCGCCCAGCCTGCTCGACAGCCAGTTCGCCGACCTGGAAGAGCCCGCGGCGGACGAGCCGGCGATTCGCGTCGACATCGGCCCCGCGCCCTCCGCGCTGGCCCAGACCATCATCGAAACCCTGGGCCTGAAATAAATGGACGCTTCCACCGCGCTGAACGCGCACGACATCCAGGTGCTGGCCGTCGCGGCCATCGGCATCGCGCTGCTGGTCGTGCTGATCGTGTGGCTGAAGCTGCATGCCTTCCTGGCCCTGACCATCGGCGCGCTCTTCGTCGGCGTCGGTTCGGGCATTCCGCTGGACAAGGTGACGGCGTCCTATGAAAACGGCGTGGGCGGCGTGCTGGGATACGTGGGCGTGCTCATCGCGCTGGGCGCGATGCTGGGCAAGCTGCTGGCGGATTCCGGCGGCGCCGACAGGCTGGTCGAGACGCTGCTGCGAGGGCGCTCCGCCACGCTGCCCTGGAAGATGGCGCTGGTCGCCAGCATCATCGGCATACCGATGTTCTTCGAGATCGGGCTCGTGCTGCTGATTCCCGTGGTCATGCTCGCGGTGCACCGCTCCAAGGGCCCCGCCATGCGGCTCGGCATTCCGGCGCTGGCCGGCCTGTCGGTGCTGCACGGGTTCATTCCGCCGCATCCGGGGCCGCTCGCCGCCATCGCCATCCTGCATGCGAACGTCGGCGTGACCCTGGCACTCGGGCTGCTGATCGCCATTCCGACGGTGGCCGTGGCCGGGCCGCTCTTCGGCCTGCTGGCGGCCCGGCTGGTCCCGATCGGCGCGGCCGGCGCGGGGCTGGCGGTCACGGCCTCGGGGTCGGCTGGCAATGCAGTCGACCAGAAGCCGAGCGCAAGCCCGACCTTCGCCGGGACCCTGGTCACCCTGCTGTCTCCCCTGGTGCTGATGCTGCTGAAGGCGGCGGCCGACATCTGGCTGGACAAGTCGGCCCCGCTGCGGCCGGTGCTCGATTTCATCGGCGACCCCGTCTTCGCCTTGCTGGTGGCCGTGTTGCTGGCCATGGTGACCTTCGGCACCGCCGTGGGCTTCACGCTGCCCGTGCTGGCCAGGAAGATCGCCGACAGCCTGCTGCCGGTGGTGGGCGTCATGCTCATCGTGGGCGCTGGCGGCGGCTTCAAGCAGGCGCTCGTCGACGGCGGCACCGGCAATGCCATCGCCAAGATCGCGCTCGCGGCGGGCCTGTCGACGCTGGTGCTGGGCTGGATCGTGGCGGTGCTGATCCGCCTGGCGACAGGCTCCGCGACGGTGGCGACCGTCACCGCGGCGGGCATCATCGCGCCGCTGGCCGGCGGGCTGTCGACCAACCACCTGTCGCTCGTGGTGCTGGCCATCGGCGCCGGCTCGCTGTTCTTCTCCCATGTGAACGACGCGGGCTTCTGGCTGGTGAAGCAATACTTCGGCCTCACGGTGGGGCAGACGATCAAGACCTGGTCTGTGATGGAGACGGTGATCTCCGTGATGGGGCTGCTGCTGACGCTCGCGCTGTCGGCCGTTTTCTGAGGGCGGGCGCCCGACGGCTTGCGCCGGCCCGGCCGATCCCGTACGCTGGCCTGGCGTCCGTGCGCAGCACCCGAGCCCCTGCGGGCCGCCGGGTCGGCCTTCCGGATGCGAAGGAGTGCAGCCATGCCAAGCCGATCGAACGGCCTCGCGGCCGAAATGGGAGCGGTGCGAACACTGGCGCTCGTCGGCGCCGCCGCCGCCGGCAAGACCTCCCTCGCCGAGGCCCTGTTGTTCAAGGCGGGTGCCATCAAGGCCTGCGGCAGCGTCGAGCGCGGCAGCACCGTCAGCGACCATGACCCCCTGGAGCGCCGACTGCAGCACTCGCTCAATGCATCGGTGCTGCACCTCACGCATGCCGGCACGCGCATCCACTTCATCGACACGCCCGGCGGCCCCGACTTCCTCGGCCAGAGCCTGCCGGCGCTGGAGGCGGTCGAAACGGTGGCGGTGGTCATCAACGCCGCCACCGGCATCGAGCCGATGACGGTGCGCATGATGGCGTACGCGGCCTCGCGTCATCTCGCGCGCATGATCATCGTCAACAAGATCGACTCGCAGGGCATCTCGCTGGCGGGCCTGCTGGCCGATATCCAGGCCACTTTCGGCCGCGAATGCCTACCGCTGAACCTGCCCGACGGGGTCGGCAGGCAGGTGGTGGACTGCTTCTTCAACCGCTTCGGGCAGTCCGACTTCGGCCCCGTCGAGGCGGCACACCGCGCGCTGGTGGAGCAGGTGGTCGAGGTCGACGCGGCCTTCGTCGAGCGCTACCTCGAGGAGGGCGACGTGAATCCGGCCGAGCTGCACGCGCCGCTCGAGCAGGCGCTGCGCGAAGGCCACCTGATTCCGGTGTGCTTCGTCTCGTCGCGCAGCGGCGCCGGCGCGGCCGAACTGCTGGACGTGATCGTCAAGCTCCTGCCCGACCCGAGCGAGGCCAACCCGCCGGACTTCATTGTCGGCGAGGGCGCGCAGGCCAAGCCCATGCAGGCCAGGCCCGACCCGTCGCTGCACGTGCTGGCGCATGTGTTCAAGGTCACCATCGACCCCTACGTCGGCAAGATGGGCATCTTTCGCGTGCACCAGGGCACGCTCACGCGCGACAGCCAGCTCTACATCGGCGATGGCCGCAAGCCCTTCAAGGTGGGGCACCTGTTCATGCTGCAGGGCAAGGACCATGTCGAGGTGTCGCACGCGGTGCCGGGCGACATCGTGGCGGTGGCCAAGGTCGACGAGATCCACTTCGATGCCGTGCTGCACGATGCGGACGAGGACAGCCATGTGCATCTCGCGCCGCTGGCGTTTCCGGTGCCGGTGCACGGCTTGGCCGTGGAGCCCAATCGCCATGGCGACGAGCAGCGCGCCTGGGAGATCCTTGGCAAGCTCGCGGCCGAGGACCCCTGCCTGCGCATCGAGCACGTGATGGCGACCAACGAGACGGTGCTCTGCGGCCTGAGCGAGCTTCACCTGCGCATCCTGCTCGACCGCCTGCGCGAGGTGTACCGCTTCGAGGTGCAGACGCGGCCGCCGCGCATCGCCTACCGCGAGACCGTGACCGCGCCGGCCGAGGGCCATCACCGCCACAAGAAGCAGACCGGCGGCGCCGGCCAGTTCGGTGAAGTCTTCCTGCGCATCGAGCCGCTGGCGCGCGGCGGCGGCTTCGAGTTTGCAGACGAGGTTCGCGGCGGTGCGATTCCGGGGCATTTCATCCCCGCGGTCGAGAAAGGCGTGCGCGAGGTGCTGGCGTGCGGTGCGATCGCCGGCTATCCGGTGGTCGACGTGCGCGTGGTGGTGCACGACGGCAAGCACCACAGCGTCGACAGCAAGGACATCGCCTTCGCCACCGCCGGCCGCAAGGCCTTCATGGCGGCCATCCGCGAGGCACGGCCGGTGGTGCTCGAGCCGATCGTCGAGATCGAGATCGCCGTGCCGGAGCCGTCGGTCGGCGACGTCACCGGCGATCTTTCAACCCGCCGGGGCCTGGTCACCGGCACGTCGGCCGCAGGCGCGGGCACCGCGGTCGTTCGCGGCCAGGTGCCGATGGCCGAACTGGCCAGCTACCAGTCGCGCCTCAATGCGATGACCAGCGGGCAGGGGCGCTACACCATCGCGCTGTCGCACTACGAGACGGTGCCACCGGCGACGCAGCAGATGCTGATGGGGCAGTACCGGGTGCATGAGGACGATTGAGGCACCGCGCCTGTTGTCATCGGGGAAGCGATTGCGCAATCAGCCGGTCGTACGTTTCGGCGCTAACGAATCCCAGTTCGACGGCCGCTTCACGCGGCGAGATGCCGCGCTCCACGGCCGTGCGCGTGATGCGGGCCACCTTGTCATACCCCAGTACCGGATTCAGCGCGGTCACCGTCAGCAGCGCATTGCCCAGGTTGGACGCCAGGCGCTCGCGGTCGACGTCCAGCCCGGCCACCAGCTTGGTCGCGAAGACCCGCGTGCTGTCCGCCATCACGCGAATGGACTGGAGCAGGTTGTGGATCAGCACCGGCTTGGCCACGTTGAGTTCGAAGTTGCCAGAGGCGCCGGCCATCGTCACCGTTACGTGGTTGCCGATGACCTGCATGGCAGCCTGGGCCAGCACTTCCGCGATGGTCGGGTTGCGCTTGCCGGGCATGATCGACGAGGTCAGGCCGTCGTCCGGCACCACCAGTTCGCCGAGGCCGCAGCGCGGCCCCGATCCCATCCAGCGGATGTCGTTGGCCATCTTTATGAGCGAGGTGGCGACCACGTTCAGCGCCCCCGACAGTTCCACCAGCGCGTCGTGCGCGGACATGCCCTCGAACTTACATGGATGCGGCATGAACGGCATGCCGGTGAGCTTGCCTAGCTCCTCGCAGAACATCAGGTCGAAGCGTTCCGGCGCATTGAGCCCGGTGCCCGCCGCGGTGCCGCCCTGCGCGAGCACCAGCAGCCGTGGCAGCGCATCCTGCAGCCGTGCGATGCCGTTGCCCGCCTGCCATGCGAAGGCGTCGAAGGCCTGACCCATGGTCATCGGCACGGCGTCCATCAGGTGGGTGCGCGCCACCTTGACGGCGTCGGCGAAGGCACGGGCGCGTTCGTCGAGGGCGGCCTTCAACGCTGTGAGCGACGGCAACAGGCGCCCGGTCAGCTCCATGGCGGCGGCGATGTGCATCACCGTGGGAAAGCTGTCGTTGGACGACTGCGAGGCGTTTACGTGGTCGTTGGGATGCACCGGCGACTTGGTGCCCAGCGGCTGGCCGAGCAATTCGTTGGCACGGTTCGCGATGACCTCGTTGGCGTTCATGTTCGTCTGCGTGCCCGAACCGGTCTGCCACACCGTGAGCGGGAAATGGCCGTCGAACATTCCGCGCGACAGCTCCTCGGCCGCGACCACGATCTGTTCGGCCAGCACGGGGTCGAGCGCGCCGCAGCGCACATTGGCCCGCGCCGCCGCGATCTTCTGCAGCCCGAAGGCATGCAGCAGGCAGGGCGCAAACCGCTCGGTGCCGACGTCGAACACGCCTGCGGCGCGTTGCGTTTGCGCACCCCAGTACTTGCCGGCCGGGATTTCCACCGGGCCGAAGGCGTCGTGCTCGATGCGCATGGCGGTCATCGCATCAGTCCAGCGAGATGTTGGTCTTGGCGGCCACGGCCTTCCAGCGCGCCACCTCGGCCTCGGTGTGCCTGCCGAGCGCGGCGCCGGTGTATTGCTCCGGCGGCAGCATCTGTATGGCCTGCTCTGCCAGCTTGTCGGTGAAGGCCTTGTCGCCCATCACCTTCATGTAGGCCTGCTGCACCTTGTCGAGCACCGGCTGGGGCGTGCCCTTTGGCGCGTAGATGCCGTACCACGTCGAGGCCTCGAAGCCGGGCAGCACCGTCTCGGCGAGCGTCGGCACGTCCTTCAGCTGCGGCAGCCGCACCTTCGAGGTCACGGCCAGCGCGCGAACCTTCGCTTCCTTGATCTGCGGCAGCGCCGTGTTGGTCTGGTCGAAGATGCCGTCGACCTGGCCGCCGATCACGTCGATCAGCGCCGGCCCCGCGCCCTTGTACGGCACCTGCGAGATCCTGATGCCGGCCGAGGCCGCGAACAGCGCCGCGATGAGGTGCGAGCTGGAGCCGACGCCGGCATTGCTGATGAAGAGCTTGTCGGGGTTGGCCTTGCCGAAGTCGACCAGCGCCTTGATGTCCTTGGCCGGGTGTTCCTTGCGCACCATCAGCACCAGCGGCGTATCGGGAAAGCGGAACACGGGTGCGAAGTCCTTCACCGGGTCGTAGGCGAGCTTCTTGTAGAGGGCGGGCGCCGCGCCCATGTAGCCCATGTGCCCGACCAGCATCGTGTAGCCGTCGGCTACCGCGCGCGATGCCTTGGCCGCGCCCACCGTGCCGCCGGCGCCGGGTGCGTTGTCGATGACGATCGGCTGGCCCAGCTCGCGCGCCACCCGTTCGGCCATGGCGCGCGCCAGCGCGTCGGTGGGCCCGCCGGCCGCGAACGGCACGATCCACGTGACCGGCTTGGCGGGCCAGGCCTGCGCCACGGCGCCATATGCCGCCGTGGCGAGCGCCGTGCCCAAAAGGGCGCGGGCGGCGAATTTCCTGATGTCGATCATCTTGCTTGTCTCCTCGGTTGGTTTTTTCAGATCGGGTTGGTCCTGGACGCGGAGATGCCGCTGGGGTGCGGGTTGGCATCGCGTGCGTCGTCGCGCAGCAGGTTGCCGTCGGCCAGGGCTGCGTCGGCCGCTGCGGCATCGGGATAGCGTTCGGGGTAAAGGTGACGCTCGGCTGTCTGCGCGTCGAAGGTGCCGGACCACTTGGCCACCACCACCGTGGCCACGCTGTTGCCGATGGTGTTGCAGGTGGCGATGGCCATCGACAGGAAGCGGTACACGCCGAAGATCACGGCCAGCCCTTCGACCGGCAGCATGCCGGTGGAAGTGACGGTCGCCGCGAACACCACGAACGAGCCGCCAGAGACGGTTGCGGCGCCCTTCGAGGTCAGCAGCATCAGCAGCAGGATGCCGATCTGGTGGTCGAGCGTGAGCGGAACGCCGTAGGCGTGCGAGATGAACATCACGCCCATGGCCATGAACAGCGAAGTGCCGTCCAGGTTGAAGGCATAGCCGGTCGGCAGCACCAGGCCCACCGTCTGCTTGGCGCAGCCCAGGCGCTCCAGCTTGATGAGCAGGCGGGGCAGGGCGCTTTCCGAAGAGGCGGTGCCCAGCACGATCAGGATCTCGTCCTTGATGAAGCGCAGGAAGCGCCACAGGCTGAAGCCGGCCAGCCTGGCGATCAGCCCCATCACCACCGCGATGAAGAGGAATACCACGGCATAGAAGCTCAGCACCAGCTGCGCGAGCGCCACCAGCACGGCAGTGCCGTTGCTGCCCACCGAATAGGCCACCGCGCCGAAAGTGCCGATGGGCGCGAGCTTCATCACTAGGTTGATGAACGAGAACAGCACTTCGGAGATGTTGTCCAGGCCCTCGTTGATGCGCGCGCGGCGTGCATCCGGAATCGCCAGGATGCCGATGCCCACCATCACCGCCAGTACCACCACCTGCAGCAGTTCGCCCTTGGCAAAGGCGCCGACGAAGTTGTCCGGCACGATGTGCGCCATGAACTCCAGGAAGCCCTGCGGCGCCGCCGCCTTGGCCGCGGCCGGTGCCGCCGCGCCGCCCGCGACGGTGGCCATGCCCTTGCCGATGCCGAGCAGGTTGCCCGCGAACAGGCCCACCACCAGCGCAACCGTCGACACCAGCTCGAAATAAAGAATGGCGCGCCAGCCCACCCGCCCGGCACTCTTCACGTCGCCCGCCGAGGCGATGCCGTGCACGATGGTGAGAAACACGAGCGGCGCGACGCCGGCCTTGATGAGCGACAAAAACATGTCGCCCAGCAGCTTGAGCTGCGACGCGAACTTGGGGAAAACGAAACCGACGGCGATGCCCAGCACCAGCGACAGCAGCACCTGCATGCCGAGCTTGCGATACCAGGGCAGCGGCTTGGGCGCCTGCGTGGTGGTCATGAAGTTTCTCCGCGCCGAGGTTCAGTGCGCCACTTCGGCGGACAGCGCGAGCGCGCGGTCCACCATCTGCGGTGCCAGGCCCAGGTAGTTGGCCGGGTCGGTCAGGCGGTCGATGGCGGCGCGGTCGAAGTGCTTCGTGACTTCTGGCAGCGCGGCGAGCGTCTCGGCCAGCGTGCCGCCTTTTTCATTGACGGTGCGGCAGGCGTCGTAGACCACGTCGTGCGCCTGCTGGCGGCCGATGTGAGGCGCCATGCCCATCATCACGGCCTCGGCCACGATCAGGCCGCGGCTGATGCCCAGGTTGTGCTTCATGCGCGCCTCGTCAACGATCAGCCCGCCCAGTGCGAACTTGGCCTGGTGCAGCGCACCGGAGGTGAGGATGAAGCTTTCGGGAATCGCGATCCACTCGGCATGCCACGGGCCGGTGGCGCGCTCGAAGTCCTGCACCATCGCGTCGACCATCAGCCCTGCGTGCTGCCGCACCGCCTTGGAGGCGGCCAGCATCAACTCGCTGGAGATCGGATTGCGCTTCTGCGGCATCGTGCTCGACGCGCCGCGCCCCTTCACGAAGGGCTCGTACACCTCGGCGAACTCCGTCGACGCCATGATCATGATGTCCAGCGCGATCTTGCCCAGCGAGCCCGTAATCAGCGCCAGCAGGTTCACCGCCTCCGCGAAGCCGTCGCGCGCCACGTGCCAGGTGGTGGCGGGAACGCCGAGCTTCAGTTCCTCGGCCATGGCCTTCTGCACTTCGAAGCCCTTGTCGCCCAGCGAGGCCAGCGTGCCCGCCGCGCCCGCGAACTCGACCACGGCCACGCGCGGGCGCAGCTCCGCAACGCGTTGCTGGTGCCGGTCGAACATGGCGAGCCAGATCGCGACCTTGTAGCCGAAGGTCACGGGCAGCGCCTGCTGCAGGTGGGTGCGGCCGGCCATCGGCGTGTCGCGGTGCTTCTTCGCAAGTTCGGCCAGGATGCCGCGCAGCTCGCGGATGTCCGCGTCGATGCTGTCGAGCGCATCGCGCACCTGCAGTGCCACCGCGGTGTCCATGATGTCCTGCGTGGTCGCGCCCCAGTGCACGTAGCGGCCCGCTTCGCCGCACATGGCGACCAGCTGGTGCACCAGCGGCAGGATCGGGTAGCCGACGATGTCCGTCTCTTCGCGCATGTGGTCGAAGTCGATGCGCTCGATCTTCGATTCGCGCGCAATCACCTCGGCCGCCTCGGCCGGGATCACGCCGACGCGCGCCTCGGCCTTGGCCAGCGCGACTTCGGCGTCGATGTAGCGCTGGACCAGGGCGCCGTCGGAGAACAGGTGCCGCATCTTCTGCGTGCCGAACGCGTCGCGGAACAGGATGGAGTCGACGACGGTGCTGGCCATCGGGATCGAGGTGCGGGTGGAGTTCATTGGAGTCGTTGGATATGGAACTGGCGAACATCGATATGTTCGGACATATTGAACTTTAATATGTACGGACATATCCGGCGAATCGGGGTTTACCCTTGGTGCCATGAATGCGATCCTTGAGGGCAACATGACCTCGCCAACCAAGCCTCATCACAGCGACATTTCGCGCCACCTGACCGACGCCATCACGAGCGGTCACTTCGCCCTCGGGTCGCTGCTTCCCACGGAGCTCGAGCTCTGCAATCACTACAAGACCAGCCGGCACACCGTGCGCGCCGCGCTGGCCGAACTCCAGCGCCTGGGCCTGGTGTCGCGCCGCAAGAACGTGGGCACGCGCGTCGAGGCCGCCAAGCCGCGCGACACCTTTCGCCCGACGCTCGAGTCGGTGGACGACTTGGTGCACTTCGGCACCGAGCACTTGCGGCAGGTGCAATCGATCGAGGAGGTGGCCGTTGCCGGCGCGGTGGCCGAGGACCTGGGGTGCGCGCCCGGCGCGCGCTGGCTGCGAATCTCCAGCCTGCGGCTTGACGGCGGCAGCGAGAGCGGCCCCATCGGGTGGACCGATGTGTACGTCGACCCGGCCTATTCGGAAATCGGCGAGATCGTGCGCGAGTCGCCCGAAACCTTGATCAGCTCACTCATCGGCACCCGCTATGACCGCCAGATCGCCGAGATTCACCAGGACGTGCGCGCCTGCACCGTGAAGGACGCCGCAATGGCGAAGGCCCTGCTCGTGGAGCAGGGCGCTGCCGCACTGAAGATCGTGCGGCAGTACCTGGATGCCGATGGGCAGGCCTTCGAGGTGTCCATTTCGGTTCATCCGGCGGACAGGTTCTCTGTTTCGATGCGGTTGACGAGGTCGGCGCCGTAGCGGGGGATAAGTCAACTTTCACGCGCACTTCACGTGGAATGCGTACAGAGCACCTGGTACGGCAGAGATGATGCGAGCCGTTTTCATACATCCAATTGGAGAGGGAAGAAGCTCATGGCAAATCGAAAGCCCGGGATCTTGGTGCTGCTGTGTCTGGCAAGCGGGTTGCTCGCTACAAATGCGCGTGCCGATGACAGCGCCGCACCCGCGGTGCACTGGATCAGCGGCTCCTCCGTGAACCTTAGGGCGCAAGCCTCGGTTGCCGCGGATGTCATTGCCCGCATGGCCTTGAATACGCGTGTCGAACTTATCGGACGCGTCGAACAGTCGCCCTATTGCGAGGTGAGCGTTACGCTGGCGGAAGGCAAGGTGGTGCGCGGGTTCACTGCTTGCGAGTACTTGTCGCACCATCCGATCAACGTAACCCGAATCGCCTCGCGGTGGCGGGATGATGGCTCGCCGAATCCGGACCATGACTCTGCAAAGGCATTCGGCATCGCACCGGCCTTTGAAACGCTGATGGCACACGTCAACTTTCTGCACAGTACGAAGTTGACGGATGAAGAGCGAGCCCATCCTCCGAGCGGCGTTTACAAGGAGCCGCAGTTGGAACGCATGAAGGAGCACTTGGCGAAGGGGACCTACGGCCCTCCACCCGACCCATTCACCGACTGGGCGAACCTCAAGCGCGACGTGGCTGCGGCGATGCGCAGATCCACCGGGCCGAATGCGCCAAATCTTGCAATCGACCGAAAGTCCGTGGCTGCTCGCATGGGTGGGATCTGGGGTATCGAGTTTGCGGAAGAGCGCCCCGAAGTGATGCTCAACTTTGTGAACACGATCGAGCTGCCTCCCGGGCGCCCGTCGCTGTTCAGGGACCAGACCGATATCGCGCCTCCGAAGGAAAGCACTAGCGCGTTGAGCGGTCGCTTTCATGTCATTCATACTTGGCGCACCCGCCAACGCGCCCGGACAGACGGTGTGTACGAAGGCGTTTGGGATATCAGAAGTGCAACCGCTTCACTGGTGCACCCGGTGTTTACCACCACGCTCCATCGTGATGGGCGCGTCAGCAGCGCGCGCAGCTTTGTGCCGCAGACCGTGCCGCTGTACTCCGAATCCGTCGATGGGCCGATGTGCGAAGGCTATGAAAACGGCTTCGCCTTCGGTGATGCGGACACCGAGATATGGCGCTACAACTATCCCGATCTGAGTAAGGAGGTTCTCCAGAGCTCGCCGAAAAGATCGCCAGATAGTCTCCTGTGGTTTCACCTTCGGAAGGCGCCACCAGAAGCAATGGCGAAGATGTCTGTTACCCAACAGATACTCGATCGGAAGGCCACGGGCTTCACCAAGGCCAAGACCATGCAGTTCGATCTGGACCATGACGGCGAGCCCGATCTTGTCGTTTGGGAAGGCATCGGGCATGGGCCCGGTCACCTAGGCCCGCGAACAGAGACCGACGACGCATGGTTGCGCGTGTTTTTCGTCAACATCTCCGGTCGCTGGAAGGTGCTTGGATCAGATCAGTTCAGCTATGGCTGCGGCTGTTAGAGAGAAGGAATGTCAAAAAGGCTCTAAAGAGCAATGCCCGAAACTCACTCGATACACGAAAAAAATGCGTAGTGGCCTGCCTATCGCATATCGCTCCGAAGAAAGTAGCCGGATAAAAGCGCGAGCAGCGAATTCATTTGATCTGGGCTGTCGGAGCAATCCGCAACTATTCGAACTTCGCCCCACTTGCTGACGGCATAAGCCGCAGAAGCGGAGAGCTCCATGTGCGACGGTAACGTCAGTTCGCGACTTCTGAAGAAAATCCAGCAGCCTTCGGCCTCGACGTAGTCGGGAGACAGCATATCGGCCTCGCTGGTGTCGAGCATGGCCTTCGCTTGCACGGCAGCGAGCGCTCGTGCGTCCGATAGATTGATTTCTCTCGGAGGCGGTGCAGCAGTCGAAGTCTGTCTGCTCATTGACGGTCTACTGCTTTGTCTGGCGTTCCTGTCTGAACCCACTGCTCGCGCCAGGCAGGAGCCTCGAAAGGATCTGCAAAGTACTGGGTCTCGCGCGCGACCTTCCCATCCCGGAATTCCATGATGCTCACCGTGAAGGCGCTCTTGCCTTCGTAATCGATCGCATATTCGGTTACCCAGAGATTTCCCTCCCCGACGATCCGCCGGACAACGAACCCCGATGGCTTGCCTGGGTGATGGCTTCGAAGCGCCTGCAGGTTCTGTCGCCCGTGGATGACCTCGCCCGACTGCGGGTAGATGCACACGGCGTCGTCGTGATAGATCTCGTGCTCAGCGACCTGGTCGCCCGCAGCGGATGCAGCCCAGTGTCGATCGATAGCCGCTCGAACCGTCTGTTCTTCCATCATGGATCTCCATTCGGGTTGGCCTGGTTCCTACCAGACACGCCACCACGGCTTGCTCCGGGCATCTTTCGCCACTGGTGCTTCCTCAAGCAGCATCTGGCCGTCCGCGCCATAGAGCTCCGACTCTTCTCCCTGCACCTTGGCCGAAACGGCCTGGGCGAGTCGCCACATCTTGCGCCGGATTTCCTCGTCGGGGTTCCTCGCGACGATGTTGCCTTGGTGATGCCAGATCCAGGCCATGTTCCCGTCGACGCCATGCTGGGAGTATTGGAGCCATACGGCCATGCTCTGGTCATTGACGCGAAGCACGTCGCCTTCGGTGGTTGTTGCTTCGGCGTATCCTTCGAGCCGCATTTCCTTGTCGGCATGAACGAGGTCGATCCACTCCTGCAGGGAGATCTCAGGCCCGTCTTCGCTGAACCAGTCTTCGCGGCGCGTGATGTAGATGTTGTAGCTCATGTCAAAGCGCATGCTCCCGCAGAAACCGATCGAGCTGGTGGCTGTTCGACAACCCCAGCTTCGCGAACACATGCGCCCGGTGCGTCTCCACCGTGCGCTGCTCCAGCGGGGCGAGTTCCAGCGCGATCTGCTTGTTGGGCTTGCCTTCGGCCACGAGGCGGGCCACCTGCATCTCGCGCGGCGTGAGCTTGTCCCACAGCGCCTGCGCTGCTTGCCGTGCCTGCCGGCGCACGGCGTTCTCGCCGGCCTGCCGCAGCGCGCGGGCGATGTTGTCGAGCAGTTGTTCGTCGCTGCAGGGTTTCTCCAGCCAGCCGAAGGCGCCGTTCTGCACGGCCTCCACCGCCATGGGGATGTCGCCGTGGCCGGACAGGAAGATCACCACCAGCGGGCTTTCCTGTGCACGCAGCGCGTCGAACACCTGCAGGCCGCTCATGCCTTCCATGCGCAGGTCCAGGATGGCGCAGCCCGCGCGCTGAAGGTCGGCGCCTTCGAGGAAAGCCTCGCCGGAGGCGAAGGTCTGCACCGCATAGCCGCGCGACAGCAGCAGCAGGCCCAGCGAGCGGCGCACGGCCTCGTCGTCGTCCACGATGCACAGGTTGTTGGCAAGAGCGTTCATGGCGGTGAGATTTCCAGCGCAAGGGTAAAGACTGTGCCACCGCCGGGCCGGTCGGCAAAGGAGAGGCGGCCCCGGTGGGCTTCGACGATGGTGCGGCAGATGTTGAGCCCCAGGCCCAGGCCGCCGGCCTTGGTGGTGAAGAAGGGCGCGAACACCTGTTCGGCCAGGCTGGCATCGATGCCCGGGCCGTGGTCGGCAATGCGGATGCGCATGCGCCCGTCGAGCACCTCGGCGTCGATTTCCACCACGCGTTGGTCCTGCGGCGTGGCCTGCATGGCCTGCAGGCTGTTGGAGAGCAGGTTGAGCAGCACCTGCTCGAGCAGCACGCGGTCGCCGCGCACCGGGGGCAGCGTGGCGGGCACGCGCACTTCGGCGCGCACCTGGCGTTGGCGCATCTCGCCCTGCAGCAGCGCGAGCACGTTGGTCACCAGCGCCGCCACGGCGCAGTCTTCGGTGCCGACGGTGCGCTGGCGCACGAAGCCGCGGATGCGCCGCACGATCTCGGCGCTGCGCTGGGCCTGCGCCATGGTCTCGTCGAGGCTGCTCACCAGCAGCGCCTGGTTGCCCTGCTCGGCAAAGGCCTTGGCCGCGCTCGCGAAGTTGCTCAGCGCCATCAGCGGCTGGTTGAGCTCGTGGGCCAGGGTGGATGCCATTTCGCCGAGGCTGGCAAGGCGCTGGGCGTGCTGCAGCTGCTCGTCGTTCTGGCGCTGGCGCAGCTCGGCGCGCTTCTGCTCGGTGATGTCGACCACGGAGCTCATCCACCCGCTGTGCCGGCCGTCGGCGTCGATCAGCGGCGCGGTGTAGACCATGGTGATCACCTCGCGCCCGTCGCGGTGCCGCAGGCGCGACTCGAAGCCCGAGCGCGCCGGCTGGCCGCTCATCATGGCGTCGTAGTGGTGCCAGTGCCGGGGCACGTCGTCGGGGTGCCAGTACGGGTAGGGCGGCAGCCGGCCGAGCAGCTCGTCGGCACCATAGCCCGTCATCTCGCAGAAGGCCGGATTGACGTAGGTGATTCGGCCTTCGAGGTCGCGCGCGCGCATGCCGACCAGCAGCGAGTCTTCCATTGCCTTGCGGAAGGCGTGGGCTTCGTCCAGTGCGTGGGTGCGTTCGCGCACGCGCAGCTCCAGGTCGCGGCGCGCGTCGCGCTGCTCTGCGAAGCGGCGTTCGCGCAGCTGCCAGTACAGGCCGCCGAGCAGCAGCACGCCCGCGACCAGCAGGCCCAGCATCCAGGTGCGTTCGCGCGCGCGGTCGACTTCGGCGTGGTCGGCCATCACCGTCAGCGTCCAGCCGAGGTCGGGCAGAGGCTCGTCGACCGCGAGAAAGCGGCGTGTCTTGCCGCCGATGCTGGTGCGCACCAGGTAGCCGGGCTGGTCGCCGCCGCGCTCGAGCTGCCACGGCAGCAGCGGGAAATCGGTGCGCGCGCCGTACTGCTGGTCGCGCCGAATGCCTTCCACGTCGGTGGGCGACAAGGTGCGCGTGGCCCGGTACATCCACGTCGGCACCGAGCTCAGGAACACGATCCCGCGCGCGTCGGTCAGCAGGATCGGGTCGCGCACGAAGGTCCAGGCCTCCTGCAGCTGGCGCAGGCTGACCTTGACAGTCACCACGCCCAGCACCGCGCCGCCGTCCGGGCGCACCGGTGCCGAGATGAACAGGCCGGGTTCGCCGGTCGTCTGGCCGAGGCCGTAGAACAGGCCGCTGCGGCCGGCGCGCGCATCGCGGAAGTAGGGCCGGTTGGCATAGGACTCGCCGACGAAGCTCTGCGGCGTGTTCCAGTTGCTCGCGGCCAGCGTGAGGCCTTGCAGATCGCTCAGGTACAGCGCGTCGGAGCCCGCCTGGCGGTTCACTTCCTCGATGTAGAGATTGGCGCGCTGCTTCACGGCGGCGTCCTGCGGGTGGGCGAGCGCGGCCAGCACTTCGGGGTGCAGGCCGGTGGTGAAGGGCAGGTAGCTGTATTTGCCGGCGGAGTCGCGCAGGCCGAGCACATGCACTTCCATGGCGCGGCGGATCGAGTCGGCCTGGAAGTTCGCCTCGCGCACGGCGGCCCATTGGCCGGCCAGGCCGATCAGCAGCAGCGCGAGCGCGCAGGCGGCCGTCCATGCGGCCACGCTGCGGTAGCGCAGACGCGGGCGAGGCGGGGGCGCGGACGGTTCTGGCGGTTCGGGCGTGGTGGGCGGCATGGAGAAAAACGGCGCCGGCCGGCGCGGCGACCGGAATTTTGCCCTGATCGGCACGGGAGGCAGGATCCTGCCGCCGGCCGCCGTTACCGCCCTGTCGTCATGAGGCGGCGGCACTGAGCGGCTGCCGCTGCGGCGTGCCGCGCTCCAGCTGCCCGGCCAGCGCCCGCCAGCGCACCCGCGCGGCCACCACGCTCTCTTCCTTCACATGCCCGAAGCCGCGGATCTGCTCCGGCAGCCGCGCCAGCGCGAGCGCGCTGTCGAAGTCGATGCGGTCGAAGCGCTCCAGCAGGTCCTCGACCATGGCCCGGTAGTCCTCGATCAGCTGGCGCTCCATGCGCCGCTCGGCCGTGCGGCCGAACACGTCGAACGCCGTGCCACGCAGTCCGCGCAGCTTCGCGAGCACGCGGAACGCGCGCATCATCCATGGGCCGAAACTGCTCTTCACCGCGCGGCCTTCGGCATCGCGGCGGCCGAGCACCGGCGGCGCAAGGTTGAAGCGCAGCACGGGCTTGCCTTCGAACTGCTCGTTGAGCTTTTCCATGAAGCGCGGATCGGTGTAGAGCCGCGCGACCTCGTACTCGTCCTTGTAGGCCATGAGCTTGAACAGCCCCGAGGCCACGGCCTTCGCCAGCACGGTGCCGCCGCGCTCGCGCTGTTCGAGCACGCGCACGCGCTCGACCAGTTCCGCATAGCGCTGCGCATAGGCGGCGTTCTGGTACGACGCGAGAAAGGCGGTGCGGTCCTTCACCAGCGCCTCGAAGCTCTGCGGCCGCTGCAACGCCACGACCTTTTGCGGCGAGGCCTCGCGCGTCACCGCCGCGAGGTCGAGCGCCGCCTTGCGGCCCCAGCGGAATGCCGCCTGGTTCGCCTTCACGGCCACGCCGTTGATCTCGATGGCCTTGTCCAGCGCCTGCGCCGACAGCGGCACGAAGCCCTTCTGGAACGCGAAGCCCAGCAGGAACAGGTTGGCCGTGATGGCATCGCCCATGAGCCGCGTCGCCAGTTGCGTCGCGTCGATGAAGTCGGCGCGGCCTTCCACCGACTCCTCGATGAGTGCGCGCACCTGCGCGGCCGGAAACTGCCAGTCGGGCTGCTGCGCGAAGTGCCCGGTCGGCTGCTCGAAGGTGTTGACCAGCGCATAGGTGCGCCCCGGCCGCATGCGCGCGATGGCGTCGGGCGCGCCGGCCGTGAGCATGTCGCAACCCAGGATCAGGTCGGCTTCGCCGGTGGGGATGCGCTGCGCCTTCAGTTGCGCCGTGTCGCGCGCGATGCGCACGTGCGAGGTCACCGAGCCGTTCTTCTGCGACATGCCCGTCATGTCGAGCACGCTCACGCCTTTGCCCTCGAGGTGCGCCGCCATGCCGATCAGCGCGCCGATGGTGATGACGCCCGTGCCGCCGATGCCGGTGATCAGGATGTTGTGCATGCCGTCTAGCGCGGCCTGCTTCGGCTCTGGCAGCGGTGCTTCCTCGGCCGCGGCCTTCGCGGCCACGGGCGCCTGCTTGCGCGGCTTCACGCCTTCCACGGTCACGAAGCTCGGGCAGAAGCCCTTGATGCAGGATTCGTCGGCGTTGCAGGCGCTCTGGTCCACACTGCGCTTGAGGCCCAGGTCGGTCTGCTTCGGCAGCAGCGCCGTGCAGTTCGACTGCTCGCCGCAGTCGCCGCAGCCTTCGCATACCGCGTCGTTGATGAACACGCGGCGCGCGGCCTGCGGGAACTCGCCCTTCTTGCGCCGGCGGCGCTTCTCGGCCGCGCAGACCTGGTCGTAGATGAGCACCGACACGCCCTCGAACTCGCGCAGCTCGCGCTGCACCGTGTCCATCTGGTCGCGGTGGTGCACGGTGAGCACGAAGCCATCGCGCTCTGGCGGCAGCATGCTGCGATCGGCCCAGCGCGTCGGGTCCTCGGCCACCAGCGCGAGGCGCTTCACGCCCTCGGCCGCCATCTGGTGCGCGATGCGCGGCACGGTGATCGGGCCGTCGACCGGCTGGCCGCCCGTCATGGCCACCGCGTCGTTGTAGAGGATCTTGTAGGTGATGTTCACGCCCGCCGCCACGGCCGCGCGGATGGCGAGCGAACCCGAGTGGTAGTAGGTGCCGTCGCCCAGGTTCGCGAACACGTGCCTGCGCTTCGAGAACCATGCCTGCCCCAGCCAGGGCGCGCCTTCGCCGCCCATGTGCGTGGTGGTCTTGTTGTGCTCGGGGTAGATGGCGGTGGCCATCACATGGCAGCCGATGCCCGCGAGCGCGAGGCTGCCTTCGGGCACCTTGGTCGATGTGTTGTGCGGGCAGCCCGAGCAGTACCAGGCCGGTCGCGAAGGCGTGGCCACGGCCTTGCCGAGCACCACGTCCTTCGCGTCGAGGATGGCCAGCCGCATGCGGATGCGGTCGCTGGTGTGGAAGCGCGCCACGCGAGCGGCAACGACGCGCGCGATCTGCGCCACCGAGAAGTCGGCCGTGGCCGGCAGCAGCCACTTGCCGCGTGGATGCGCGCCCCATTCGCCCTGTTCGTCGAACTTGCCGATCACGCGCGGGCGCACGTCCTCGCGCCAGTTGTAGAGATGCTCCTTGAGCTGGTATTCGACGATCTGGCGCTTTTCCTCCACCACCAGGATCTCTTCGAGCCCGTCGGCAAACTCGCGGATCGAATCGGGCTCCAGCGGCCAGGGCATCGACACCTTGAAGAGGCGAATGCCGATGCGCGCGGCTTCGTCCGCGTCGATGCCCAGCTCTTCCAGCGCCTCCAGCACGTCGCGGTACGACTTGCCGGAGGCCACGATGCCCAGGCGTGCCTTGGGTGAATCGATGGTCACGCGGTTCAGCCGGTTCTCGCGCGCATAGGCGATGGCGGCGTAGATCTTGTAGTCCTGCATCAGCGCTTCCTGCTTGCGCGCCTGCACGCCGAGCGTGTCGGTCGACAGGCGCGCATGCACGCCGCCTGGCGGAAAGACGAAGTCCGAGGGCAGCCGCGTGTGCACGTCGAGCGCACCGGCGGCGATGGAGCCCGACGACTCGACCGTGTCCGCCAGCGCCTTGAAGCCGACCGGCAGGCCGGCGAAGCGCGACATCGCAAAGCCGTGCAGGCCGAGTTCGATGTACTCCTCCACGCTCTGCGGATAGAGCATCGGGATCATCGAGGCCGCGAACAGGTGGTCGCTCTGGTTGGGCAGCGTGGAGGAAGAAGCGCCGTGGTCGTCGCCCGCCACCAGCAGGACGCCGCCGTTGGGCGAGGTGCCCGCGTGGCTCATGTGCTTGAACACGTCGCCGCAGCGGTCGACGCCGGGCGCCTTGCCGTACCACATGGCGAAGACGCCATCGACCGCGGCCTCGCCGGTCAGGTGCACCTGCTGCGTGCCCGAGACGGCGGTGGCGGCCAGCTCCTCGTTCACGCCGGGCAGGAACTTCACGGCGTTGGCTTCCAGTTGCGGCTGTGCCTTCCAGAGCGCCTCGTCCAGGCCGCCGAGCGGCGAGCCGCGGTAGCCCGAGACGAAGCCCGCGGTGTTCAGTCCCGCCTTCCGGTCGCGCCATTTCTGCACGAGCATGAGGCGCACCAGTGCCTGGATGCCGCTGAGGTAGATCCGGCCTTCGGTGGCCGTGTATTTGTCGTCCAGCGCAACGCTGGCCAGTTCGTGGGATGCCATGACAGAAAAAGACTCCGGGTAGGACTCGTGGAATGCGGGCATGGCCCCGGTAGGGTGCCGGCCTGCGAAACGCCCCGCCGGGGTAGGCGGCGAGGCAGCAACGATTCTTCCGCCGCGCGCGCGGAAAGTGCTTCTTCGTTTTTGCCGGCTGGCAGGGTTTGCAGAAGATCTGTCTTTTTCTGCGGCATCCGGCCGAAAGGATTTCGTCGGCGCTCCGGCGCCGCGCCGGCCGCACAAGCCGGCCGCACAATGGCGGCCCCGCAGAACGACGAGAACCCGATGAGACCCGACCTCGATTCGCTGGCGCTTTTCCTGCGCGCCATTGAGCACGGCAGCCTGTCGAAGGCCGCCGCCGAGAGCCACATGGTGCTGTCGGCCGCGAGCCGCCGCCTGGCCATCCTCGAGGGGCACCTGGGCGTGGCGCTGCTGAACCGCACGTCGAAGGGCGTGACGCCTACCGGCGCCGGCGAGTCGCTGGCCATGCATGCGCGCCAGATCCTGCGCGACGTCGACCGCATGCGCGCCGACCTGTCCGACTACGCGCAGGGCGCCACCGGCCGCGTGCGCCTGCATGCCAATGCCTCGGCCATGGGCCAGTTCCTGCCCGACGACGTGGCGAGCTTCCGCGTGCGCTACCCCGAGATCCGCGTGAGCGTGGAGGAGCACCGCAGCGTCTACATCGTGCAGGCCATCCGCGACCGGCAGGCCGACGTGGGCGTCATCACCAGCGAGGCGGCCGACCCCGCGCTCAACTTCATTCCCTACCGCACCGACCGGCTGGTGGCCATCGTGCGGCAGAAGCATCCGTGGCGCGGGCGCGAGGTGTCCTTCGAGGAGCTGCTCGACTTCGATTTCGTCGGGCTGGAGGACGACTCGGCCATCTCCCGCACGATGGAAGACGCCGCCATGAGCGCGCGCAAGGTGCTGCGACTGCGTGTGCGGGTGAAGAGCTTCGAGGCCGTGTGCCGGATGATCGAGGCGGGCATGGGCGTGGGCATCCTGCCCGAGGGCGCCGCCGTGGCCTATCGCAAGGAGATGAAGCTGCGCTTCATCAATCTCAGCGACGCATGGGCCTCGCGCCGCATGTACCTTTGCACGCGGCAGGAGGCGCTGACGTTTCCGCAGCGCCGCCTGGTCGATCACCTGCTGGCGCGCGGCATTCCCTAGCGCATGGCGGTCAGCCCGGCGGCTGCCGGCGCTTCGCGAGCCAGTTCCACCCGGCGCCCGCGGCCATCAGCACGCAGGTGCCGAGGAACACGGCGCGCATGCCCACGTGCCCGCCCACGAAGCCGCCGAGCAGCGGCCCCGCGACCTGGCCGGTGTACTGCGCCGAGGTCGAGTACCCGAGCATGTTGCCGGCCACGCGCTCGGGCACGTTGTGGCGGATCACGCTCGCGATGCACGGCAGCAGCCCGCCGAGCGACAGCCCCATCAGGAAGCGCAGCACCACCAACTGCCAGCCCGAGGTGACGAAGGCCTGCGGCACCAGCAGCACCGCCGACACCGCGAGGCAGCCGACGATCACGTTCCAATGGCCCACCCGGTCGGCCAGCTTGCCGAGGCGCGAGGCCGAGAGGATGCTGCCCAGCGCGGCCGCGGACATCACGAGGCCGGCGACCATCGTCACGCGGTTCGGGTCCTCGACCAGCGTGGCCACGTACACCGTGATGATCGGCTCGATCGACATGTTCGCCAGCATCAGCAGCATGCCGGTGAAGAGCATCGCGACCAGCGGCCGCTTGTCGGGCACCGCGGCCCAGCCGGCTTCGGCCGCGCCGCGCTGCTTCGACGCGGCGGGAGTTCTCTTTTCCTCGCGGATCAGGAAGGCGGTGGCCAGGAAAGCCACGAAGATCATCGCGCCCGCCGCGAAGAAGGTCGCGCGGATGCCGATCAGCGGCGGCAGCACGCCGCCCACCAGCGGGCCCACGAGGTTGCCCGCCATGATGGCCGACGACATGGTGCCCAGCGCCCAGCCGGTGCGCGCCTTGGGCGTCTGCGTGGCCACGAGCACCATCGAGCCCGAGGCATAGCCGCCGAGCAGACCGGCCAGCAGCCGCAGGCCGACGAGCTGCCACACGTTGCCCGCGATGCCGATGAGCGCCATCGCCACCGACATGCCCAGGCTCGCGCGGATCAGCATCGGCTTGCGGCCATAGCGGTCGGCCAGCCGGCCCCACAGCGGCGCCACCAGCGCGGCGCTGAAGAAGGTCGCGCCGTAGGCCGCGCCCGACCATTGCACGATGGCCGCATGGTCCTTCACGCCCAGCTGCTCGACGTACAGCGGCAGGAACGGCAGCAGCAGCGTCATCGCGATGATGGTGGTGAAGGAGCCGAACATGCACACGGCGAGGTTGCGCTGCCAGTGGGTGTCGGTGGCGGTGTCCGCTGCTTCTGTTGCGGCGGCGTCCGGGGTCGTCGGATTCGTCATGGGCGGGCCCATTGTGTGACGGCGCGGGCGATGGCGCGCCTGCCGATTGGCGGCGGGGCCCATCGCCGTGCGGGAAGGGCGCGCAGCGGCGGCCTGCTCAGGTCAAAGCGGCCGGACCTGCCATGCCGAGTCAGGCCCGAACAGTGCCTGGCACTTGGGGCATTCCTCGGAGAAGAACGGAATCGTCGCCTTGCACGATGGGATCGACGTAGGCATCGACGGACTTGCGCCGCTTCTCGAGCCAGTCCGGCTGGTTCTGGCGCCAGACGGTGAACGCCTCCGCCAGCAACATGCGCAACACGGCCGGCGACAGGCCCGTGAAGAGCAGGTGCAGCTCGCCGACGTGCGTGACCAGCGAGATGAAGGTCTGGGCGCTCGGCTGCGTGGTCGAGCTGGTGACCTCCTTGTTGGTGGAGCCGCCGGACAGCAGGCCACCGAACAGGCCGAAGTCCGGGTAGGTGTGCCCCGTCGTCGTGATCGCGTGATTGCCGAGCGAGAGTTCGGCCAGCTCGAAGTAGGGCACCGCCACGGGCTCCCGGCCTTCCACTGCCACGGCCACGCAGGTCGTGCCGAAGGCCAGCGCGACGTTCTCGTCTCTGAAGAAGGCATAGCCTGCCGCGCTCACGACCGTGCATTTCGGCAGCGTGGGCGTGTTCGGCAGCGGCGCGAAATCGAAATCGAGGCGCAGGGGTGACGTCATGGCGGCTGTGGCCGGGGATTTTCAGCGGGTCTTGACTTGCGAGCGCACGAACTCGAACACCGAAGTCTTCTCGCTCGCCGTCACCTCGAGGCGGATCACGTCGTCGGGCCGGGGGTTCGGGTCGCAGCAGTTCTTCAAGACCAGGTCGCCCGTCACCATCTGCAGCGGCTCCACCGTGTTCAGCTGCAGGATCGAGTTGGCCGACTGCTCCTGGCTCTCCGCGTTGTATTCGATCTGCCGGATGCCCAGCACCGTGGCGCCGCCCACGGCCGCGCCGGCCAGCATGCCGGCCACGGGGTCGTAGACGCGCACCGTGTTCGTGCCGGCGAAGCTCGTGATGCCGTGGCGGCCGACCACCGAGCCTGAGTAGTTCTGGCGGTAGGTCTGGCGCGAGGCACCATAGGCCGCCGCGCCGGCGGCCAGTCCGCCGATGATGGCCAGCGCCACCTGCTTGGCCTGTTTCTCCGACTGGATCTCGGCAATGCGCTCGCTGTAGGTGTAGATCTGCACCGGCGCCCCGCGGAAATAGGCCTTGACGTTGTCGGTGCTGAAGTTCACGGGCGCGGCCGTGTTGTTCGCGTAACCCAGCGTGAAAGTCGGCTGGGTCGGGCCCTGCATCTTGAAGCGCGAGTAGACGAAGAGCTCGCGCGATTCGTCCTTCTCGGTCAGCGTACCCACCCCGTCGGTGTACTTGATTGTCTGCGCGGTGTCCTGGCTGGGGCGCGGTGTGTAGGTGATGTTGGCCGTGGCGCAGCCGCTGACGAACACCGAGATGGCAACGACGCAGCAGAGGGTACGCATGGAAGAGCCGCTGCGGGACTCCAGCCGGACAGGGGAGGGTTCGAATTTGCGCTGCAATGCGCCGCTGACAGCAATCACCGGGACTCCGTTCGTTGTGCTGGGGTAAGACTTGGCCCGGTGGCCGAACTGACCAGGGCCTGACCGCACAATCGTAACTTAACGTATCTAAATGTCAGAGGATCGTTACTGACAGCAGTGTGGCTGCGCGGGTCGAGGTGGACGCTTCTGTGAATTTGTTCACGAATTGCCGACGTCAGGGTGCCACAGGCTGCCCCATGCGCCGACCAGCGCGATGAGCCCGCCTGCCATGACCACGGTGACAGCCGCCCCGAGCTCGCCGAACAGCAGCGCGCCGAGCCCCGCGCCGGCCATCATGGCCGCGGCCGTCAGCGCGAGGCGCAGGCGGATGATGCTGGCGAGTTCGGCGCCTTCGAGCCGTGTCTGCAGGAAGGTCATCATGGGAATGAAGAACATCGGCCCGCCCAGGCCCGACACGAAGGCCGCGGCCATCATCGACGGCAGCCATGCGGCCTGCGGCAGCAGCCAGAACGGCAGTGGCACCAGCGCCAGCGCACCGCCGAGGACGACGTAGCCGTTGAACATGAAGCGGCCCAGCCGCGCCGGCCGGTGGGCAGCCACCCAGAAGTTCGACAGGAAGTCGCCCGCGCCATATGCGGCCACAAGGGCCGCCACCGCGCCGAGACCGCTCAGGCCAAGGCCCGACAACCCTGTCTGCGCGACCAGGAACGGAAGGCCGAGGCTCACGCCGATGGTCCAGGCTGCAAGCACCGCGGTGTTGGCCAGCAGCAGGAGGCGGATGTCCTTGTGCCGGACCATGAGCGTGGCACCCTGCATCAGGCGTCGTGAGACCGGCACCGGCGGGGCGGGCGCGGCGGGCCTCTCTCCGAGCTTGCCGAGCTTGCCCATCGCGGCCACGGCCCATGCGGAAGCGAGAAAGCTCACGGCGTTCACGGTCAGGAAGTGAAGCACCGGCAGCACCGCGGCCAGCAGGCCGGCGGCGAAGGGGCCGGTCAGCCGCGACAGCCGCGTCGTGGCGTCGAGCAACGCATTGACGCCCTGGACCCGCTCTTTCGTTCCCGCCACATGTGGAATGCTGGACAGCAGCGCCGGCTGGAACAGCGCGCTCAACGCCGCCAGCGCCATTGCCGACGCGACGAGACTCCAGAGCGTCAGCCCGTAGATGCCCGCGAGCACCACGGGCAGCACCGCGACGAGCGCCGACACCAGGTCGGTGCCGATCATCGTGGCCCTTGGCGAGAGGCGGTGCGCGAAGAGCCCGGCACCCAGGCTCACAACCAGCACCACCGCGTGCTGTGCCAGCGGCAGGAGGCTGGCGCTGGAGCCCGCAACTTCGATGGCGAGCCACAGCACGGCCATGCGGTTGAGCTCGCTGCCGAAGCCGGAGAAGGCGAGGCCGGCCCACAGGCATGCGGTGCGGCGTTCGCGCAGCAGTTCGATGAACGGGTGCATGGCGCGATTGTGCGCATTCGTCCCGCCAGCGATCTCGCCACCTGGTTGCCGCCCGCATGATGGGTACGGCCTGTATGGCGGCGGCCGTATGATCATCCGGCACCATGCGCAACTCACTCGACTTCAGTTCCTGGCAGGGCCTTCTGACAACGCTGCTGGGCCTCGTCGTGGTGTCCCTGGTGGCGGTCGGCATCCGCCTCGTCGTGATGCACGGCGTGCAGCAGCGGCGCGAGCGGCAGAACCGCCAGATCAACGAACGGCTCAAGACGCTGATCGCAGCCTACAAGGTGCTTGGCGGCTCTTTCACGGGAGACCTGTCGGTGGATCCCAGCCATCTGCGCGAACTGCGCGCGCGTGAAGGCGCGCAGCTATCGGCGCTCACGGCCTCCGATCGGCGCCGGCGCATCCGTGATGCGGTCGAGGCTGCGCTGTCGGACGTCATCCTGCTGGGCACCGAAGAACAGGTGCGCCTCGCGGCGCGGGCCGCCAACGACATGGTGGCGGGGCGGCCGGTGGAAACGGCGGAATTGGTGGTGTCGCTGCGCCTTTTCATCCGTGACGTGCTCGACCTCGATCCGATCCCGCCGCATCTCGGCATTCCCAAGCAGGGCCCGGTGCGGGCCAAGGGTGCTGGCCCGCGCGAGGGCGGAGGAGGGAAGGGCAGCGGGGGTTCAGGAAGAGGCAGTGGTGCGGAGGGCGGTGGTGGCCTTGGCGCGGGCCTGCCCGGCGAGACCGCGCACGACCCCGCCTCGTCCTAGCGCAATCGTCGTTGCGGTCAGATGCGGTGCGTGCGGCGTGCGTACAACATCGCCAGCGCCAGCCCTGTGACAGCCGCGCCGCCCCATGCAAAGGCCGGGCTGCGAAGCGCGCGTTGCAGGCGTGCGCGGCGCCCCTGCTCCTGGGCTACGCCGGTTGCGGCCTGCTCCTTGGGCGAGAGCGGGCGCGCGACGTTGGGGTTTTCTTCGCCCTCCAGCACTGCTTGCGAAATATCGAGCGGGGTCAGCGAGTCGTTGACGGTGGATGCGGTCATGGTGGCTGGCCTTTCTTTCTTCTCTCGGTGATGAAACTGGGCCCTAGGCTCGCGCAGCCCGGCGCCGCGGCCCTAAGGCGAAGCGCCGACATTGAAGTAGGCCAATGCCCCGGCCGCGTCGTGGGCGGCGCCGCGGCTTAAAATGCCGCTCCCCTCGCAGCCGGGCGTCCCGGCCGGCTGCGGGGTTTTGCATTTCCGGGGCCATGTAGAGGAACACCATGTACAAAAACCTCGCGGGCCGCGCCGTTCTGGCGTGGGCAGCCGCCTGTTTTTTATCTCCCGCCTTTTCGCAGCCGCAGCCGCAGCAGCAGGCCCCCAAGGCCCCGCTGAAGATCGGCTTCGTCTATGTCACGCCCGTCACCGACGCCGGCTGGGTGCGCCAGCATGAAGAGGGCCGCAGGGCCGTCGAGGCGGCGCTCGGCGACAAGGTCAGGACCACTTATGTCGAGAACGTGGCCGAAGGCGCCGATGCCGAGCGCGTGATCCGCGACCTCGCGCAGCAGGGCAACCGGCTCATCTTCACGCCGAGCTTCGGCTACATGGAGCCGACGCTGAAGGTGGCGAAGGACTTCCCTGACGTGAAGTTCGAGTCCATCACCGGCTACAAGGCCGCGACCAACGTGGCGACGGCCAACGCGCGCTACTACGAGGGGCGCTACCTCGCGGGCATCGCGGCCGGCCGCATGACGAAGACCAACGTGGCAGGCTACGTCGCGGGCTTTCCGATTCCCGAGGTGCTGCAGGGCATCAACGCCTTCACGCTCGGCATGCGCTCGGTGAACCCGGGTGCCAAGGTGCACGTCGTGTGGCTCAACGAGTGGTTCGATCCGCCGAAGGAGCGCGACGCGGCGATGGCGCTGTTCAACCAGAACGCCGACGTGGTGGCCTTCCACACCGGCTCCACGGCCGTGATGTCCGCGGCGCAGGAGCGCGGCAAGCTGGCCATCGCGTACCACTCCGACATGCGCAAGATCGCGCCCGACGCGCAGATCGTCGCGGTCACGCACCAGTGGGGCGGCTACTACACGCAGCGTGCGAAAGCCGTGCTCGACGGCACCTGGAAAAGCGGCAGCCTCTGGGGCGGCGTGAAGGAAGGAATGATCCGCGTGGGCGACTTCGGCACCAAGGTGCCCAAGGCCGTGCAGGACGAAGTGCTGGCGCGCCAGAACGACATCGCCGCCGGCAGGCTGCAGCCGTTCCGTGCGGTGGCGGCCGATGTGCGCGACAACGATGGCCACGTCGTGATCGCCAAGGGGGCCCAGCTGGGCGACGAGCAGATCCTGAAGATGAACTGGCTGGCGGAGGGCGTGCAGGGGCGGGTGGGGCGCTGAAACACGTCGGCCCGGTGGCGCGACCACCGGTGGCCGCCGGTGCTGGATCGCACCATCATTCCCAACGGCGCAGCACCTGGTTCAGGCCTTGGGCCTGCGATGGCGCCGGTCCTTGAATGTTCGATGGTGTCCGCGAAAAACGCGGCGCTGGTGCGGGGTGTGCCACGCCGTCCACATCGACGAACGCATCGCGCGCGACCTGATGCGGGTGAGCGCGCGCCTCGCCGAGTGCGAGCACCGGCGCGAAGCAGGCGTCGCTTCCTTCCAGCAACGCAGTCCATTCGTCGCGCGTGCGGATCAGGAAGATGCGCTCCAGCTCCGCACGCAAAGCGGGCCAGCGCGCCCGGTCGTTCTGCGCATCGCGCAGGGCGGGGTCCACGCCGAGGCGTTCGCACAGGTCCGCAAAGAACTGGGGCTCGATGGGGCCTATGCACACATGCCGCGCGTCGGCCGTCGCGTAGGTGCCGTAGTACGGTGCCCCGCCGTCCAGCGTGTTGCGGCCGCGCTGCTCGACGAAGGTTCCGCGCAGTGCGCTGCTGGCGAACAGGCTCATCAGCGAGTTCACTCCGTCGGTGATGGCCGCATCGACCACCTGCCCCCGTCCCGAGCGCTTCGTCTCGTGCAGCGCCGCCAGGATGCCCGCGATCAGGTACAGGCTGCCGCCCCCGTAGTCCCCGACCAGATTGAGCGGCGGCACCGGTGCGCCACCCGGGGCGCCGATGGCGTGCAGGGCTCCGGTCAGCGCGATGTAGTTGATGTCGTGGCCGGCCGACTGCGCCAGCGGTCCGTATTGGCCCCAGCCGGTCATGCGGCCGTAGACCAGGCGCGGGTTGCGCGCCGCGATCACGTCGGGTCCCAGGCCCAGGCGCTCCATCACCCCGGGGCGAAAGCCTTCGACCAGCACGTCCGCGCGGTCCACGAGTTGCAGCACCTGCGCGCGTGCCTCCGGGCTCTTCAGGTCGGCGAGCACCACGCTGCGGCCCCGGCCGGTGATGTCGCTGCGGTCGCCGAGCTTGCGGCCCGGCCGGTCGATGGTGACCACGTCGGCGCCCATGTCGCTCAGCAGCATGCAAGCGAAAGGACCGGGTCCGAGCCCTGCGAACTCGACCACCTTCAAGCCTTCGAGAGGCCCGCTCATGACGCACCCCTCAGCCGCCATTGGAGCAGCGAGAACGCCGGTTGCGCTTGCGCGTGATGCTCGTACACACCCTCGACTTCGGCGCCCATGGCCACTGTCTGCATCGGGTCGCCCAGCAGGTTGCCGACCATTCGCACATGGCCGGCGTCGGGCAGCTCGACGAGCACCACCAGGTAGGCACCCCGCCCTTTCAGGGCCGCATGCGCCGGGTGCCATACACGCTCCCAGCTGAAGATGCGCCCGCGCGGCGCCACCTCTTCCCAGGCCGGGTCGAATGCGTGGCAGCGGTGGCACAGCCACTCGGGGCCGAATTGCCAGGTGCCGCATGCGGCGCAATGCTGCACGCGCAACCGGCCCTCGCGAAGGCCCGACCAGTAGGGCGCCGAGAGGCCGTCGGGCTCCGGCACCGGAACCGGCAAGCCGGGCGGCAGGTAGTGCGTGGTCGTCGTGTCGTTCACTGCACGTTCTCCGATGCCAGCAGCAGGTCGCTCACGGGCGTGACCATCGGCCCGCCGACCACCAGCGCCACGTCGCTGCGCCGGGCCTGGCTGGTGGAGGTGCCGCGCACCTGGCGCACGGCCTCCAGCACCAGCTCGAAGCCGTGCATGTAGCACTCCGCCAGGTTGCCGCCGCTGGTGTTCAGCGGCAGCCGGCCCGCGGGCGCGAGCAGGTTGTCGAGCGTGAGGAATTCGTTCGCCTCGTCGGGGCGGAAGAATCCGTGTTCCGCCAGCGCCATCGCCACGCCGCCGGTGAAGTTCTCGTAGCTTTGCACCACGCCGACATCGGCGGGCGTGATGCCGGCCATGGCGTACAGCTCGGGTGCCACCGTGGTGAAGCTCGCGCTCGCGTAGTCCGGCGCATTGTGGGGAATGGCGCCTGCGCGGTAGCCCGAGCCGGTCGCCGCGCCGAGCAGGTAGGCAGGCTTGCACGCGAAGTCTTTTGCGCGCTCGGCGGCCACCAGCACGATGGCCGCGGCGCCGTCGTTTTCCATGCAGCAGTCGTACAGGTGGAAGGGCTCGCAGATCCAGCGGGAGGCGTCGTAAGTGGCTGCGTCCAGCTGCTTGCCGTGCATCACGGCACGTGGGTTCGCTTGCGCATGATGGTAGGAGGCCATGGCGATGGCGCGCATCGCTTCCTGCCGCACACCGTGCTCGTGCATGAAGCGTTGCACGCGCATGGCGAAGCGTTGCGGCGGCGAGAGCACGCCGTAGGGCATCAGGTAGGCCTTCTCGCCGGAGATGGTGTCCACGCCCTGCACCTGGCCGAAGCGGCCGTTCTGCCCTTGTGCCAGCGCGCGGAACACCACCACGCAATCGGCCAGCCCGGCGGCAATGGCTGCCGCGCCGTTGGCCACGGCCGCGCAGCACCCGCCGCCGCCGCCGCCCCATTGCATGGTCGCGCTGCGCAGGCGGTGTGTGCCCAGCGCTGCCGCCAGGCGCGATGCGTCGCTGCGGTCGTCGCTGTACGAGGCGAAGCCGTCAATGTCCCTCGGGTCGATGCCCGCGTCCGCGCAGGCCGCGATGATCGCCTTCAGCGCGAGCTTGAACTCGGCGTCGGGCGACTGCCCGTGCTTGTAGTAGGGCGTCTCGCCGATGCCGACGATGGCGACACGGCCGCGCAGCGACCTTGGCGTCATGCTGGCGCGCCAGCGGTCTCGTGCCGCACGGCTGGTGGACCGAAGGCGCCGGCCTGGGCCAGCCCTGCCAGCCGGACATCGTCGTAGCCGAGCGCCTCGCGCAGCACTTCATGCGTGTGCTGCCCGACGGTGGGAGCGGCCACCGGGTCGGCGATGGGCGTGCGGCCAAAGCGAATGGGCAGCGCCATGTTGGGCACCCAGCCGACGCCCGGGTGCGGAATGCGCGTGACCAGCCGCCGCTCGCGCGCTTCCGGAGAGCGAATCGCCTCGCCCACCGAGCGCACCTCTCCGCACGGCACGCCGGCCGCGCGCATGCGCGCCTGCCAGTGCGACCACGGCTGCAGCGCAAAGGCTTCGCCCAGGAGCGCAAAAAGTTCTTCGCGCCGCGCGGAGCGCTCGCGTCCGTTGGCGAAGCGCGGGTCGTCGGCCACGTCGGGCCGCTCGATCACTTGTGTCATCAGCCGCTGGAAGATCTTGTTGTTGCCGCAGTTGATGTAGAACGAACGGTCTTGCGCTTCGAACACGCCCGAAGGGCAGGTGTCGGGGCTGGTGTTGCCATGGCGCTGGGGCTCGGCGCCGCTGAACACATGCTGCAGCGTGGCGTAGCCCGTCATCAGCACGGCGTTGTCGAACAGCGCCACTTCCATCGACTGGCCGCGTCCGGTGCGCTCGCGCGCCACCAGTGCGCCGAGTATGGCGTTGGACGCCATCATCGCGGTGCTGATGTCCATCACCGGTGACAACGCGCGCACGCCCTGCCGGTCGGCATAGCCGTTCATCGACACGAAGCCGCTCTCGGCCTGGGCAATGGGGTCGAAGCCCAGGCGGTCGGCAAATGCACCTTCGCGTCCATAGGCCGAGACCGAGCAATAGACCACCTCCGGGTTGGTCCTGCGGATGCTTTCGTAGTCCAGGCCGAAGCGCTCCATCACACCGGTGGAGAAATTCTCGACCACCACGTCGGCCGTGGCCACCAGCGCGCGCGCCACTTCCAGCCCTTCGGGTGTCTTCAGGTCGAGCGCCACGCTGCGCTTGTTGCGGTTCGACCAGAGAAAGGGCGCGCCCTGGGCGAGCTCGGGGTGTACCGGCGGGTATTGGCGAAAGTCGTCGCCCCGCCCGGGGGCCTCGATCTTCAACACGTCCGCGCCCATGTCGGCCAGCATCATGGTGGCGAACGGGCCCGCGATGAAGTGCGTGAAGTCGACCACCTTGATGCCTTCGAGCGCCTGCGGCGCGCCCGCGGGGCGGGGCGTGTGTTCGGGGAAATCGGTTTCGAGGTTTTCAAGCATGAAGGTGGTTCTCACATCTGTATGTTGGCTTTGCGCACGACCGGGCCCCACTGCGCCATTTCGTCGCGGATGAGCTTCTCGAGTTCCTGCGGCGTGCTGCTGCGCGCCTCGACGTTGCGCTCGGAGAACATCTTTCGCACTTCGGGTCGCGCGACAGCGGTGCTTACCGCGGCCTGCAGCCTGGCGATGACGTCCTGGGGGGTGTCCTTGGGCGCGAGCACGCCGAACCATGCCGAGCTCCTGAAGCCTGGCAGGTCGTCCGCGATGGCCGGCAGGCCCGGCACCGTTTCGGTGGGCTTGAGCGTGCCCACCGCGAGGTAGCGCACCTTGCCCGAATTGACGAGCGTGGCGCCGTCCAGGCCGGTGACGAAGGCGGCCTGCAGCTGGCCGCCGGCAAAGGCCGTCATCATCGGCGCGCCGCCGTTGTACGGAATGTGCTGCAGCTTCAAGCCCGCGGCCTCGTTGAAGTATTCGGCCGTGAGGTGCGACAGCGAACCGTTGCCGACCGAGCCGATGTTCAAGGACGTGCCGTTCTTCTTCGCGTACGCAAGGAACTCCTTCATCGTCCTGGCGGGGCTGTCGGCGGGCACGGCCAGGATCATCGGCGTGATGGCCACGGTGGAGACGGGCCGCAGGTCTTTCAGCTCGTCGTACGGCACCTTGCGCATCAGCCCGACCACGGCGTTGGGGCCGGTGTTGCCGAACACCAGCGTGTAGCCGTCGGCCGGGGCCTTCGCGACGTAGTCCACCCCGATGGTGCCCCCCGCCCCGGGTTTGTTCTCGACGATGACGGTCTGGCCCAGCGTCTCGCTCATCGATTGCTGGATGGCGCGCGCGAGCTGGTCGGTGCTGCCGCCGGCGGCATACGGCACGATCATGCGAATCGGCTTGCTCGGGTAGTTGCCTTGGGCGAACGCGGGCGACACGCCGGCCGCGAGCCACATGCACGCGGTGCACAGCAGGGTGCGTCGGGGGAGGAATGCGGGTTTCATGGTGAGGTCTCCTTGTTTTCGTGAATGCGTGGGCCGGTTCGGGTCAGATCGATTCAGTTGCCGAGCACGGTCGACCAGTAGCTGCGGGCGCGGTCCATGTGCTGCAGGATGAGCAGCTGCGCCTTGGCCGAATCTCTTGCGCGGATGTGTTCGAACAGCCGGCGGTGGTCGCGCAGCGAGGCCTTGCCTTGTGCCGTGTCCTCGAACATGGCCTGGCGGCGCTCGCCCGTGAACCGGTAGAAGGCATGCAGCACACGCACCAGCACCGAGTTGTGCGTGGCGTCGACCAGCGCGATATGGAATTCGGTGTCGGCGGCGGCGATGTTTCCGTGTTGCAACAGCACTTCTTCGGTACGCCGCAGCACGGCTTCCATGCACTCCAGGTCGGCGTCGGTGCGGCGCTGGCATGCGAGGCCGGCGGCCAGCACTTCCAGGTGACCGCGCACTTCCATCGTCTCCGCCACCTCCACCGGCGTGGGCGTGCCGCCCATGTCGGTGAGCATCACCAGCGCCTCGAAGCTGGCTTCGCGCTCCACGTGCCGCAGATAGATGCCCGAGTTGGGCCGCGACTCGACGATGCGCAGCGTGACCAGCGTGGCGAGCGCCTCGCGCACGGCGTTGCGGCCCACGCCCAGGCGCTCGGCCAGGTCGCGCTCCGAGGGCAGCCGGTCGCCGGGTTGCAGGCGGCGGTCGCGCAGGTACGCCAGGATGCCGGCAATGGCGCCCTGGCCGGCGTGGCTGCCGGCAGGTTCCTGCGCATCGGCGGAGTGGGCGAGCTTGGTGGCCATGGTGTGCCTGCCGCTCAAAGGTCGAGCACCAGCGTCTTCGAGCGCGCGCCGGAGCAGCAGATCATGATGCTGTCGTTGGCCTGCTTTTCCTCGGCGCTCAGGAAGTCGTCGCGGTGGTCGGGCTCGCCCGCGATCACCTTGGTGCGGCAGGTGCCGCACACGCCGGCGGTGCAGGCGTACGGAACGTCGACGGCGTGGTCGAGCAGCGTGTCGAGAATGGTCTTGCCCGGCGCCACGGCAAGGCGCTGGCCGCTGCGCTCCAGCACCACGTCGTAGCCGCCTTCGGTGGCGGCCTCGCTGGCGGCGGCGAAGCGCTCGAAGTGCACCGTGGCCGCGGGCCGCGAACCACACGCTGCGAGGAAGGCGTCGATCATGCGCGCCGGGCCGCAGCAGTACAGGTGCGTGCCCTGTGGCGCCTCGCGCACGATGGCGGCGATGTCGAGCCGGTCGGTGCGCGAAGAGCCGAAGCAGAAATCGACCTCGCGCCCGTCGCCCGCCATGGCGCGCAGTGCGTCGGCGTAGGCGGTCTCGCGCGGCGAGCGGCTCGCGTAGTGCAGGCGCCACGGCCGGCCGAGCTCGCGCAGCCGGCGCAGCATCGACATGATCGGGGTGATGCCGATGCCGCCCGCGATGAACACGGAATGCGCCGCGTCTTCCACCAGGGCGAAGTCGTTGCTCGGCGGCGTGGCGCGCAGGCGGTCGCCCACGCGCGGCGTGGCGTGCATCCACGCAGAGCCGCCCTGGCCTTCGGCGTCGCGCTGCACCGCCACCACGTAGCGGCCACCGTCGGAGGGTGCGTTGACCAGCGAATAGCTGCGCACCATGCCGTGCGGCAGGTGCAGGTCGATGTGCGCGCCGGCGGTGAAGGCGGGCAGCGCGCAGTCGTTGGCCGAAACGAACTCGTACGACGCGATGCCCTCCGCCTCCAGCCGGATCTGGCGCAGGCGCAGGTCGATGGGAGCGGGCATGTTCATGGCGTGTAGCCGAAGTCGGCGCCCAGCCGCGCGGTCATTGCCTCGCGCCCCGAATCGTTCCACGACTCGCTGGCAGGCAGTGTGAGAGACACCGCGCGCACCATCGGCAGGTCGGGGTCTTCGATGCGCGGCGGGCGCTGCTGGCGCACCGAGAGGTTGCGCACGGTTTCCAGCAGCAGCCGGCGCGTCATGGCGATGCCGGTGTCGCTCATGCCCAGGTGCTCCTTCGATCGGTCGTAGATCGGCGCGACGCCCGACTGGCAGGCCGCGTCCTGCACCCACAACCCGGGCAGGCCGGAGAACCACGTCTTGGTCTGGGCGTCGTAGTTGAAGAGGAACGCGCTCTGCAGGTTGAATTTGGTCCAGTACTTCGCGTAGGGCTCGGTGGGCGGGCGCGGCGCATAGGCGTTGACGCTCGGGTGGCCGGTCTCCCGGCCCGCGTGGCCGTTGTCGAAGATCTTGCGGGTCTTTTCGTAGAACGGCTGCGTCGGGTGGTACGAGAACATGATGCACAGCGTGTGGTGATCGTCCAGCGGCACCCAGGCGTGGCCGCTGAGCTCGGGATACTGCGACTGCGGCGGTACCAGCGTGTAGAAGGGCAGAAGGAACTGGTTCACGCGCCAGTAGTGCGTGCGCTCGTCGAGCACGCGCTTCGAAGCCACGCTCATGCCGAAGTCCTGCCGCTTGCATTCGAAGGTGGGACGCAGGTCTTTCTTGGCGGTCCAGTCGCTGATGGCGCCCTGCTGGTCGATGCGCCCGTGCAGGATGGGGGCGTGCGCCGAGTCGATCTCGCCTTCCACGGCCTGCAGCCAGTTGCACTCCTGCACGCGGAAGCTCACGTACACGTTCTCCTCAGGCACCAGGTTCCACTCCAGGTTGGGCAGCGGCGGCAGGTTGTCGCGGTCGGGTCCCATGTAGGTCCAGGCGATGCCGTTGCGCTCGCGGCAGGGGTAGTTCTTGATCTGGACCGTGTCCTTCAACCGGCTCTGCGCGGGCTCGGCCGGGGTGTCGAGCACATGGCCGTCCACGCCAAACTTCCAGCCGTGGTAGATGCAGCGCACGCCGCAGTCTTCGTTGCGCCCGAAGACCAGCGGCGCGCCGCGGTGCGGGCAGGCATGGTCGATCAGGCCGACGCGGCCTTCGCTGTCGCGAAACGCCAGCAGCTCTTCGCCCAGCAGGCGCACACGCTGGGGCTGCCCGTCGGCCTGGAGATCGCGGCTGGGCAGGAAGGGAATCCAGTAGAGGCGCATCAGTTGCCCCATCGGGGTGCCGGCGCCGACGCGGACCAGGGTTTCGTTGTCTTCGTGGGAGAGCATGGAAGCAGATTCCTTATGGAGCAGGTGCGGGGCGGACACGGGCCCTGGTTCTGGTGTGTCCACTTTGGAGAACCAAATTGGTAGAACCAATGCTATCTTTCGGCAGCTGGGCCTGTAAAGCTGGAAGATCAATAACCTTTAAAATGGATCAACCATAGGAGTTTTTATCGATGGACCCTGAGACAAGGAATGCGCACGACGACGCCAATGCCGCGCAGGCCGCCGCCCTCGACGCCGTGCTTGACGCCCGCTACAGCTGCCGCGGCTATCTCGCGGAGCCTGTGCCGCGCGAGGTGATCGACGCCATCCTGCGGGCCGCGCAGCGCACTGCCTCGTGGTGCAACTCGCAGCCATGGCAGATCGCGGTGACCAGCGCGGCCGCCACCGAGCGCTTGCGCCTGGCCATGGCCACCCCGGAGGCATCGGCCGACCCGTCCTTCGACATCGCGCCCCCCGCCGAATACCGCGGCGTGTACCGCGACCGGCGGCGGGAATGCGGCTTCCAGCTGTATGAAAGCGTGGGCATCGCGCATGGCGACCGCGAGGCCTCGGCACGGCAGGCTGCGTTGAACTTCGGCTTCTTCGGTGCGCCGCACATGGCGCTGGTCACCACCGAGGCGGTGCTGGGCACCTACGGCGTGCTCGACTGCGGCGCATACGTGAGCAACTTCATGCTGGCAGCCCGCGCGCGGGGCGTCGCGAGCATTGCGCAGGCGGCCATCGCTTCGCGCGCGAAGTTCCTGCACCGCTGGTTCGACGTTCCGGAAGATCGCCAGGTGGTCTGCGGAATTTCTTTCGGCTACGAAGACGCGGCGCACCCCGCGAACCAGTTCCGCACCTCGCGCGCCACCCTCGGCGAAGCGAGCCGCTGGATCGACTGAGCGAGGCGGCGGCCCGGTGGCCCGGGCTCTGGAGTGACGCTCAGAGCTTGATGCGACCGGAAGCCACCAGCTTCTTGGTCAGCTCCAGCTGCTCGGCGAGAAAGGCCGAGAGCTTGGCCGGGCCCCACCCTGCGGGCTCGAAGCCCAGTTCGAGCAGCTTGGGTGCCACGTCAGGCAATTTGACGATGCGCGCCATCTCGGTCGAGAGCTTGTCGATGATCGCCTTCGGTGTGCCGGCCGGTGCAAACAGCGCACCGAAACCCGGCATCACGACCTCGGGGTATCCGGCCTCCGCGAAGGTCGGCACGTCGGGATACAGCGGAAACCGGCTCGGGCTTGCGACTGCCAGCGCACGGATTTTTCCGGGGTAGCGGGAAACGCCCCCCAGCGACACGACTGCCGTGTCGATCTGGCCGCCGATGAGGTCCTGCAGCGCGGGTGCTTCACCCTTGTAGGGCACATGCACCGTCTCGATGCCCGCCGTCATGTTGAGCAACTCGCCGACGAAGTTGCCGCCCGATCCGGGCCCGTACGAGCCGTAGGAAATCTTGCCGGGCTTGCTCCTGGCGAGGTCCACCAGTTGCTTCAGCGTCTTGATGTTCAGCGATTCGCGTACGCCGATGGCAATCGGCGTGAGCGCCAGCATGCTGATGGGCGCGAGCTCCGACATTTTGTAGGTCTGGGTGGGTTGTAGCACCAGGTTGCTGATCAGCGCGCTGTAGTTGACCAGCAGCGTGTAGCCGTCGGGTGTCGCCCGCGCCACGGTGGCGGCCGCAATGGCACCGCTCGCGCCGGCCCTCGATTCGACGATGCTCGGCTGGCCCCAGGCCTCGGTGAGCTTCTGTCCGATGACCCGCATCATGGTGTCGTGCCCCCCGCCGGCCGCCGTCGGGATGATGAACTTGATGACGTTGTTCGGATAGGCCGGGTCGGCCCAGGCGAAGGAGGGCAGGGAGGCGGCCCCCGCGATGGCGAGGCCGGTGGCGAGGGTATGGCGGCGCGCTGGGTTCATCGGATGTCTCCTGGTTCGTCTTTGATTTGCATTGGTTGAACCATAATTAGTTCTGCGACAATGGTCAATCCGCACCTGCCCGGGCAGGCACACTGTCGGCTCCGAGCCCAGCGCTTCCATCGTTCGTGACCTAGAGGAGGAAAAAGCCATGTCGGAAACCACCCCCGTTTTTGCGCCCGTGCGCATGCGCCGCGCATTCGAAGCCATCTGCGACCAGATCCGCCAGCAGCTGGCGGACGGCCAGCTCGCCGCGGGTGACAGGTTGCCCAGCGAAAAGGAACTGTCGGAGCAGTTCGGCGTGAGCCGCAGCGGCGTGCGCGAGGCATTGCGAAGCCTCGAGATGGCCGGCATGGTGGAGGCGCTGACCGGCATCAACGGCGGCTTCTACATCAAGCAATCGCATCCCGACGGCATCACGCAGGCGGTGCGCGACATGGTGGCCCTCAACCAGGTTCCGGTGTCCGACGTGACCGAGGCGCGCATCCTGCTGTGCGACCTGGCGATCAAGCTGGCCTGCGAGCGCGCCACCGACGAAGACTTCGCGGCCATCGAGGCCGACATCGACCGCTTCGCGGAGCTGGTCAGGCAAGGCAAGCCGGTGCGCGACAGCGCGCTGATCACCGAGTTCTACCGGCTCATCGGCCGCGCGACGCACAACGAGGTGATCGTGATGCTGATCGACGCGCTGTCGGAGATATTGCGCGGGCTCATCGCGCAGTTGCAGGCGCCGCACAGCAACGTGGTGCAGGTGCGCCGCAAGGTGCTGCGCCTCATGCGCGATCGCGATGCGGCCAAGGCCAGCGCGGCGTTAGCCAAGCACCTGACTGCGCTGCACCTCCTGCTGGAAGACATGGAGCGCAAGAAGGCGCAGCGCTGAGCCGCGTCAGCGGGGCAGGCCGAGCCCGCGTTGGGCGATCAAGGTTCGCTGGATCTCGTTGGTGCCGATGCTGATCACCCACATCAGCGAATGGCGCAGGTTCTGCTCGATGCGGCCCTGGAGCAGGGCGCCGGGACTGCCTTCCGACAAGGTGCCTTCCATGCCGAGAATGTCGAGCGCCACCTCGCCGAAGCGCTCCATCAGTTCACCCGAGTACACCTTGCTGGCGGCCGCGTCGTGCAACGGTGTTTCGCCTGCGTCCACGCGCTCGGCGCAGTGCATCATCATCTGGCGCCCCACCTCGATCTGCGCCGCCAGTTTGCCGATCTGTTCCCGTACCAGCGGATCCAACCGCATCGCACGCCCATCCAGCTGCGCGCCGCGGATGTAGTCACACAGCAGCTCGAAGGCGTGCGCAACCTTCATCACGATGCCCCCGCCGATGAAGCCGCGCTCCGTGGCCAGAGCACCTACCAGCACCTTCCAGCCGCCGTTCAGCTCGCCGACCATCGCATCGGCGGGGACGCGCACGTTGTCGTAGAACACGTTGGCGAAACTGCCGCCGTACATGGTCGTCGAGGTCTTGACGGTGATGCCGGGCGTGTCCATCGGCACGATGAACAGGCTCAGCCCGGCGTGCGGGGGGCTGGCGTCGGGGTTGGTGCGGGTGGCCAGCAGCATGTATTCGCCCCAGTAGGTGGTGGTCCAGATCTTCTGGCCATTGATGACGTAGTGGTCGCCGTCGCGCACGGCGCGGGTTCGCATGGAGGCCAGGTCGGAGCCTGAATCGGGTTCGCTGTATCCCATGCCGTAGATGGCCTCGCCGCGCAGGATCTGCGGGAGGTAGCGCTCCTGCTGCGCCGGCGTGCCGTGCACCTGCAGCATGGCCGCCTGCACGGGGGCGCCGGCACGCGGCGCTTCGGCGCGCTCCATTTCCTCGACGAACGCGAGCTGTTCGAACGCACCCCGCGCTTGGCCGCCGAAGCGCTCGGGCCAGCCCAGTCCGATCCAGCCGGTCTTCCCCAGGTCGCGCGCGAAGTCGCGGTCGTACTCTCGCTGCTTGAATCCCAGGCGGTCGTGCGCTGCCTTGCGTTCACCCGACCAGTGCACCTTCAGCCATGCGCGCACCTCTTCGCGGAAGGCGTTGCCCTGGGCCCCGAGGTCGTATTCGGGCAGCGCGTGGGGCACCTCGCCCAGGAAGTAGTCGGCAAGTTCCTCCCTGGCACGGCGCATGCCGCCGTGGCGCAGCACGTCGAGATGGACCTGCTTGAAATGCCGCGGCGCTTCGTGCTCTTCGCTGTAGCCGATGGCTCCGAAAGTGTGCTGGGTCTCGAGCGCCACTTGGCGCAGGGTGTCGCCGGCGACCGCGCAGGCGGCGTGCGCGAAGACGCGCCAGTTGCCGGTGCCCAGATCGTGCTGCCGCGCGGCATTGGCCAGCGTGAGCTGCGCGCCCATCAGCGCGATCTGGTTGTTCGCGAGCTTGTGCTGGATGGCCTGGAAGCTCCCGATCGGGCGGCCGAACTGCTTGCGCTCGCCGGCGTACGCGACCGCCATCTCGAAGGCACGCGCGGCGGCGCCCTCGGCGCGCGCGCACAGCGCCAGGCGGCTCATGAGCTGGAGGTCGTCCAGCGCCTGGGCCGATACGGCGAGCAGCGTGGCCGGCACGTCGCGCAGCGTGACGCGGCACATGCCGCTGGCGCCCATGGCCGGCGTGGCGTCGATTCGCACGCCAGGGGCGCCGGCGTCGACCAGCGCGAGGCCCGCGGCGGCCGCCGTGCCCGAGACAGCGACTGCGAAATGGGTGGCGCTGTCCGCCGCCTCCAGGAAAGAAAGCTCGCCGGTCACGCTGCTGCCGGCCAGGGTGGCGCTGCCCGCGCTGCGGTCGCCGTCGAAGGCGCCGAGTGCCAGTACCACGCGCGCCTGCCCGGTGCGCGCCGCTTCGAGCAGCGCGTGCTCGTCGCCAGCCGCGGTGCGCAGGGCGGCCAGATGGAGCAGTGCGATGTGATGCAGCGGCACCGGGCAGGCGGCGCGGCCCATCTCCTCCATCGTGATCACGATCTCCCGCAGGCCGCCCTCGCTGCGATCGCTGCCGAGCGCGGTCAGGCCCTGGTCGGCGAGCTGGCGCCACGCCTCTTTCACGCGGCCGGGGTCCCTCGCCCATTCCACGGCGTTGGCGCAGGGCCAGTGCCTGGACAGGAAGCCTCGCACCGAATCGCGCAGCATGGCGCGTTCTTCGTCACTGGGCATGTCGTGCTGCATCGTCGGATTCTCCTGAAAGTCATCAATGGTACAACCATTGTGAATTTACAGGGCGGGGGAGTAGACGCTCGGCGGTGCGAGTCCGCGCATTTATCATTGGCTCAAAGGTCCAACTTTTTATGGGTTCTCCGGGAGAAACAACATGAACGCCAAAGAATCGCAAACCACGCAGCCGCAGGCCGCAGCGCCGGTGTCGGCCGCGAGGTTCCAGGTCATCCGCTCGGCGCGAGCCTTCGAGGAAATAGCCCAGCAGATACGCACAGAGCTGGCGCAGGGGCGGCTCAAGGTCGGCACGCGGCTGCCGTCGGAGCGCGCGCTGTCCGAGCAGTTCGGCGTGTCGCGCAACACCCTGCGCGAAGCGCTTCGCTCGCTGGAGCACGCCGGGCTCATCCGGCTGCAGAAGGGGGCTACCGGCGGCGCCTTCATCAGCGGGCGCAGTGGCGACGCGATCGCCACGGGCCTGATGGACATGTATCACATGGGGGCCATCCAGCCCGAGCAACTGACCGAGGCGCGCATCTGGCTCGAGTCGATCCTGGTGCGCGAGGCCTGCGCGCGCGCCACGCCGGCCGACATCGAGGCGCTGAGCAGCAACATCGACGCGGCCGAGGAGGCCACGCGCAATGACGACTTTCCCGCGCGCGCCGCCACCAACCTCGAGTTCCACCGCATCCTGGCGCGAATGACGGGCAACCCGATCATGGTGATCGTGATGAACGGCGTGCTCAACGTGCTGGCGGAGTTCATCGGCCAGGTCGGCCACTACGAGAACGCCTACGTGCTGCCGTCTCGCCGCCGTTTCCTGAAGCACCTCGCCGCACGGGATTCGGACGCCGCGGTGGCGGAGATGGAATCCATCCTCAAGCGACTGCAGCGCAGCTACTTGTCGAAGATCGAGGGCGGCGATGCGCAGGAGGCCGAGGCAGCTCCGGCCGCCGCGAAGACGCGCGCCAAGCCGGCCGCCAAATCCCCCGCCAAGCCGGCATCCAAGCCCGCAGCCAAGCCAGCCGCGAAGACGCCGCGCTAGCTGTTCCAGCAGCCCGTCGCCAACCGCTCGCCGAAATGCGAGCGGTTTTTTTTTGTCCGACCCGAGGCCAATCCCGCTTGACAGCGCGCAGTCGAATTTCTAGCATTTAGCAATGGTTCAACCAAAAATAGATCCTATGACGCAAGACAACGACAAGCCTTCGATGGGAGAGTTGCTCGCCGTGTTGCTGGCGCGTGATTTCGAGGACGGCGAAAAAGTCATCATCGGAACCAACTCCGATATCCAGCTGGCCGCCTGCAACCTCGCGCGAAAAATGCAGGCGCCGCGGCTGTGGTGGATATCGGGCCCCGGCGGCATGGTCAACCCGGTGCGCAACCACCTGCTGTCTACCGCCGACTCGGAGAACATCGAGTCTTCCGAGGCCTGGATGGACCTTCCGAACATGATCGACTTCATCGACTGGAAGATCCACTTCTTCGACTTCGCGATCCTGTCGGCGCTGCAGGTCGACCGTTTCGGCAACATCAACACGGTGGTGGTCGGCGACCAGGCAAAGCCGAAAGTGCGCGGCCCCGGCACGGTCGGCATCAGCGCACTGTGCGGGCTGGCCAAGCGCTTCTACGTGGCGCTCACGCGCCATGACAGGAGCGCCTTCGTGCCCCGCGTGGACTTTCTCTGCGGCCCCGGTCACATGGAAGGCGGCAACTCCCGCGAAGAGGCCGGCCTGCCCGCAGGCGGCCCGAAGCTGGTGGTGTCGCCGCTGGGCGTGTTCGACTTCGAGCCGGTTTCCAAGGCCATGCGCGTGCGCTCGGTGCATCCGGGCGTGACGCTCGAGCAGATCCATGCCGCCACAGGTTTCGAGATGCGGGTCGACGGCTCGCCGCCCGTCACCGCGATGCCATCCGCAGAAGAGCTCCATCTCCTGCGCACCCACGTCGACACCCGCGGCACCCTTCGCCGCAAATTTCCCTGACAAGGCGCCTCATGAGCAACAAGAGCAAACTGATTTCGCTGGACGAGGCCGTGGCGGTCGTCAAGGACGGGGACCGGGTGGGACTGGGCGGCTGGATCTTCAATGCACAGCCGATGGCGCTGGTGCGTGCACTCATCCGCAAGGGCGTGCGCAACCTCGACCTGGTCCCCGCGCCCGGCTCCATCGCCCCCGACATGCTGATTGGCGCCGGTTGCGCGCGCAGCACCGCCTGCGTGTTCATCAGCTTCGAGCAGTTCGGCCTGGCCCCGCACTTTCGCCGCCAGGCCGAGGCCGGCACGCTGAAGGTGTACGAACTCGACGGCCCTGGCATTGCCGGCGGCCTGCGCGCCGGCATCTGCGACATGCCGTGGACCGCCATTCCGGACCTGGGCACCGACCTGCCGCGCCACACGCCCGAGCACTATTGGCCCCTGCCGTCGAAGCCCGGCGAGCGCAGGATGCTGGCCGCCGCCGCCATCAAGCCGGACGTGTGCCTGCTGCATGCCCAGCAGGCCGACGAATACGGCAACGTGCAGTACCTGGCGACGCCGTTCTTCGACGCCATGCTCGCGCAGGCTTCGCGCCACGTGATCGTCTCGGTCGACCGCATCGTGTCGAGCGACACCATCCGCCGTTCGAACCACCTGACCAAGCTGCCGAGCGTGATGGTCGATGCCGTCGTGGAGGCGCCCTACGGCGCGCACCCCACGTCGTCGCCCTCGCTGTACCGCGCGGACGAGCGCCACCTGAAGGAGTACGTGAAGGCCAGCGTGAGCGACGAGGCCTTCGCCGCGTACCTGAAGCGATACGCCCGCGATGCGGGCACCCACGGTGACTACCTCGATACGCTCGGCGCGTCCCGCCTCGCGGGGCTTGCCGTGTCCGAGTCGAACCTCGCCTGAAAGCCACCCGATGAGCAACACCCCAGCCGCCAAGCCCGGCATCCTGGACGGCGTGCGCGTCCTCGACTTCACCGCGATGATGTCCGGCCCGTACTGCACGCGGCTCATGGCCGACCTCGGTGCCGAGGTCATCAAGGTCGAGCCGCCCGAGGGCGACTACATCCGCCTGCGCGCCCCGCGCCGGGAAGGCCGAAGCACCTACTTCGCGCAACTCAACGCCGGCAAGAAGAGCCTGGCGCTCGACCTCAAGAAGCCCGAAGCCATCACGCTGATCCGCGAGATGGTGTCGAAATGCGACGTGGTCGTCGAGAACTACCGTCCCGGCGTCATGAAGCGGCTCGGGCTCGACTACGCGTCGCTCTCCGCGCTGAACCCGAAGCTGGTGTACTGCTCGATCTCGGGTTTTGGCCAGGAAGGCGACTGGGCTGGCCGAAGCGCCTACGCGCCGGTGCTGCATGCGGCCAGCGGCTACGACATGGCCAACCTCGACTACCAGGAAGGCGATGTGGAGCGGCCGCTGAAGAACGGCATCTTCGTGGCCGACGTGCTGGGCGGCTCGCTGGCGTTCGGGGCAGTGCAGAGCGCGCTGTTTCGCGCCGCGCGCACGGGCGAGGGCGACCACGTCGATTTGTCGCTGATGGATGCGATGCTCGGCATGCTGGTGTACGAATGCCAGGAGGCGCAGTTTCCGGCCGAGCGGCGCCGGCCGCTCTACCGCCCCACGAAGGCCAGGGACGGTTTCCTGCTGATCGCGCCGGTGAGCCAGAACAACTTCGAGGCGCTCGCGCGCGGCACCGGGCACCCGGAGTGGATCACCGATCCGCGCTTCGCCATCAGCCAGGACCGCGAGCACCACTGGGGCGAGCTGATGCAATTGCTGGACGACTGGGCCGGCCCGCAAAGCGCGGCCGAATGCGAGGCGGCCATGAACGCGGCCGGCGTGCCGTGTTCGCGCTACTTCACCGTGCGCGAGGCGATGCAACTGCCGCCGCTGCAGGAGCGCCAGGCGTTCCAGACCATCGACGACGGCTCGGGGCCTTTCCAGGTTCCGAACCCCGCCTTTCGCTTTGCCCGGACCGCCGCGCATGCGCGCAACAGCGTGCCGGCGCTGGGCGGCGACGGCCCCGCGTTGCTCGGCAGCCTGCTGGGCCTGAGCGACGAGCGCGTCGCCGCATTGCGGGAAAGCCGCACGCTGCACGTGCATCGGTGACAGAGGGCTTTTTTCGTGAACAAGAACAGGAGACAAGCATGCCGACGATCGAATGGAAGCGTCTTTTCAGACCAAGGGTGAACGCAAAGGCGAAGGCCAGGCTGCTGTGGACCGCGCTGCTGGCCGCGGGCGCGATGGCATTGCCGCAGGCCGGCATCGCGCAAGCGTCGAGCTTTCCCAACAAGCCGATCACCATCATCGTGCCGTACCCGCCGGGCGGCACCACCGACGTGCTGGCGCGGGTGCTGCAGGAGCCGATGCAGCGCTTCCTCAAGCAGCCGGTGATCATCGAGAACAAGGCGGGTGCCTCCGCGGTGCTGGGCACCAAGTTCGTGGCGAAGTCGCCACCCAATGGCTACACACTGCTGTTCCCCAACAACGGCCTCGTGATCTCGCCGCAGGTGTCGAAGGACGCCGACTATGCGCCGCTGAAAGACTTCGCGCCCATCTCGCTGGTCTCGCTGCAGCCGATGATCCTGGTGGTGAACCCGGCGGTGCCCGCCAAGTCGGTGCAGGAGCTCATCGACTACGCCAAGGCCAACCCCGGAAAGCTCGACTTCGCAACCGCCGGGCCGGCCTCGTTCGGCCACCTGGCGACCGAACTGTTCAGCCGCCGGGCCGGCATCCGGATGACGCACATTCCCTACAAGGGGCAGGCGCCGACCACGCAGGCGATCCTCACCGGCGAGTCGAAGGTGCTGCTGAGCACAAGCTCGTCGCAGATGAACGCGTTCATCAAGGACGGCAAGGTGCGGCTGCTCGGTGTTTCTTCACTGCAGCCGTCGCCATTGGCGCCGGGCGCGCCGCCCATTGCGAACACGCTGGCCGGCTTCAATCCCGAAGTGTGGTTTGGGCTGTTCGCACCCGCCGGTACGCCGCGCGATGTGGTGGCCAAGCTCAACGAGGCCATCGTCAAGTCGCTGGCATTGCCTGAAGTCAAGGAGAAGTTCGAAACCGCCGGCGCCTTTGCCACCGGAAGCACGCCCGAGCAGCTCGGCGCGCGCATCGCCGAGGAATACGGCACCTGGACGACGGTGATACGCGAGGCGGACATCAAGTCCGAATAGGCACCTCGCTTCTTGCAACGGCAAGCAAAAGGGCCGCGACAATCGCGGCCCTTTCGTCGTCCGCGCCCGCTCAGGCAGGCTTGAACATCGGGATCGCGAAGCCGCCTTCGGCCGGCTTGAAGCTGACCTCGACCCGGTCACCGATGCGCAGCGCATCGAGGTCGCAGTCGACGATGTTGGTGAGCATGGTCAGGCCCTCGTCCAGCGTCACGTAGGCGAGCGCATAGGGAATGGGCCCCGCCCGCCGCGTCACGCTCAAGCTGTAGATCGTGCCCTTGCCCGACGCGTCCACCCATTCGGTGTCGCCCAGGCAGTACGGGCACAACGCGCGCGGATACCAGTGCAGCTTCGCACAGGCGGTGCAGCGCTTGATGCGCAGCACGCCTTCCTTCGCGGCACTCCAGTAGGCCTCGGTGGCCGCATCGACAATCGGCGCGCCCAACGGGCGCTCTTGGTACATCGTGGTCATTTCAGCTTCTCTCCATGATCAATGTGGCGCTGCCGTGGCGTGAGCCCAGCAGGCCGCCGGTGCCTTGGGCCAGCGCAAGGCGGCAGTCGGGCACCTGCACCTTGGGGTGCGCTTCGCCGCGCAGCTGGCGAACCGCCTCGATCACCTTGGTGATGCCGCCGCGGTTGGCCGGATGGTTGTTGCACAGGCCGCCGCCGTCGGTGTTGAACGGGAGCTTGCCGATGCCGGAGATGAGGTTGCCGTCCATCACGAACTTGCCGCCTTCGCCTTTCCTGCAGAAGCCCAGGTCTTCCAGCTGCATCAGCACGGTGATGGTGAAGCTGTCGTAGATCGACGCGTACTGAATGTCCGCCGGCGTCACGCCCGCTTCCGCGAATGCGATGGGGCCCGACACGGCCGCGCCCGAGTAGGTGAGGTCGACCTGCCCGTTGGCCTGGCCCTTCACGGTTTCGCCCGCGCCGAGCACGGTGACGATGGGGCGCTTCAGCGCGCGCGCGATTTCGGGGCGCACCACCAGCAGCGCGCCGCCTCCGTCGCTCACCACGCAGCAGTCGAGCTTGTGCAGCGGGTCGGAGATCATGGGCGAAGCCAGCACCTCTTCCACCGTGACCGGTTCGCGCAGCATCGCATTCGGGTTGTGCTGCGCATGCGCCGCGGCCGCGACCTTGATCCATGCGAGCTGCTCGCTGGTGGTGCCGAACTCGTGCATGTGACGCGCCGCGGCCAGCGCGTACATGTTGACGGTGACGGGCGCATAGGGCATCTCCCAGGGCACGTCCGGCGTGGCCGCGGTCACGTTGCGCGGACCCGTGCCCACGGTGCTGGCCTCGCTGCGCGGGCGGCCGGCCAGCGTGATCAGCGCTACGTTGCACTTGCCCGCGGCAATCGCCTGCGCCGCATGGGAGACCTGGATCAGGTAGGCGGAACCGCCCGTGTCGGTGGTGTCGACATGGCGCACCTTCAGCCCGAGGTAGTCGACCATGCTGAGCGGCCCGAGGCCGGGCGCGTCGCCGGCGCAGAAGTAGCCGTCTACGTCCTGCAGCGACAGGCCGGCGTCGGCCAGCGCGCCGCGCGCGCATTCGGCGTGCAGCTGCGCCACTGTCTTGTCGGGCGCCTTGCGCGTGGGGTGTTCGAAAGCGCCCGCGATGCAGGCCTGTCGTTTGATGCTCATTGATTGCTCCGTGTTCTTGCCCGTGCGGGGCCATGAAATCGACCGGATCCAGCGTCTCGCAAGGCTTGACGGTGTTTCGGTCTCATCATTATCATTGGTTCAACCAAAATAAATCAAGACGCAAACGCGTTCAGCGATGAACCAGAACCTCTACGCGCAGTTCGAGCAGCGCTTTCCGCACGACGACGGCGCCCCCGTCATGGTGTTGCCGGGCGGGCGGCTCTACAGCTACGGCCAGTTGAAGGGCGAAAGCGCGCGCTACGCGCGGCTGCTCACGTCGCTGGGCGCGCAGCCCGGCGACCGCATCGCGGTGCAGGTGGAAAAGTCGGCGTCGGCCGTCTTCCTGTACCTGGGCGCGCTGCGCGCCGGTTGCGTCTTCGTGCCGATGAATCCCGCCTACCAAAGCGGTGAACTGGCCCACTTGCTGGGGGACGCGCGGCCGCATGTGTTCGTGGTCCGCCCGCAGGCCGCGGCCCAGGGGCGTGTGCTGGCCGCGGCGGCCGGCGTGCCCCATGTACTTGAACTGGGCGATGACGGGGAAGGCGAAATTGCGCAGGCGGCGGCCCGGCAGGTGCCGCGCTCGACCATCGCGCAGCGCAGCGCCGACGACCTGGCGGCAATCCTGTACACGTCTGGCACGACGGGGCGGCCCAAAGGCGCGATGCTGACACACCGCAACCTGGGCGTGGGCGTGAGCACGCTGCATCGGTTCTGGGCGTTCGAGCCCGGCGACGTGCTGCTGCACATCCTGCCGATCTATCACTTTCACGGCCTGTTCGTTGCGTTGCACTGTGCGTTGTGGAACGGCAGCGCGATGCGGTTCGAGCCGCGATTCGATGCCGCACGCGCCGTCGCGCTGCTTTCGTCGAGCACCGTGTGCATGGGCGTGCCGACGCATTACGTCCGCATGCTCGGCGAACCCGGGCTCGACGTCGCCGCATGCCGCGGCATGCGGCTGTTCGTCTCGGGCTCGGCTCCCTTGCTGGCGGACACCTTCAACGCGTTCCGGCGACGCAGCGGCCACGCCATCCTCGAGCGCTACGGCATGACGGAGGGTGGCATGTTCGCGTCCAACCCCTACCTCGGGGAGCGCCGCTGCGGCACGGTGGGCCGTGCGCTGCCCGGTGTATCGCTGCGCGTGGTCGATGCCGGGGGCGCGTCGGCGGCGCCGGGAGAGACGGGGCAGATCCAGGTGAGGGGCGCCAACGTCTTCGCCGGTTACTGGCGGCTGCCGGAGAAGACCTCCGAAGAGCACACGGCCGACGGCTTCTTCAAGACCGGCGACCTGGGCCGGTTGAGCGAAGACGGCTATCTCACCATCGTGGGGCGCGACAAGGACCTCGTCATTTCGGGCGGACTCAACGTCTACCCCAAGGAAATCGAGGAGGTCATCGACGCGTTGCCGGGCGTGCGAGAGTCGGCCGTCATCGGGCTGGCGCATCCGGACTTCGGCGAAGCGGTGGTTGCCGTGGTGGTGCGCGATACGTCGATCGACTGCACCGCGGTCCCGCAGGCCGCGGACGTTGTCGGTGCGGTGAAGGCCAGCCTGGCGGCGTTCAAGGTGCCCAAGACCGTTCATTTCGTCGAGGAACTGCCCCGCAACACGATGGGCAAGGTGCAGAAGAACCTGCTGCGCGAACGCTTTGCTCCCGGCCCGGGTGCAAGTGCAGCAAAGAACACCAGAAAGAAGAGACAACATGACCCCGCATGAGCTCAGCACGTGGCCGCACAGCTTGCCGCGCGACATCGATATCCCACCCACCAACCTGTGTGCGAACCTCCTGGTGTCGGCCTTGCGCTACCCCGACAGGGCCGTGCTGGTCGACGACTTCGGCAGCCTCGGCTACGCCGAGCTGGTCGATCAGGTCGAGCGCATCGCAGCCTTCCTGCAGAACGAACTGGGTGTGCAGCGCGGCGACCGGGTGCTGATCTACCTGCAGAACGGACGCGGCTGGATCGCGGCCTACTTCGCCATCCTGCGCATCAATGCGGCCGTGGTGCCGGTGAATCCGATGAACAGGCGCGACGAGCTGCCCCACTACCTCAGCGACACGGGCGCGGTGGCTGCCTTCTGCAGCGCAGACAACGTGGCGGAACTGCTTGCCGCGCCCGCGGCCCAGCAACTGCGCCGCGTGATCGTGGTGGGCAACCCGGGGCCGGCCGAGATGCAGCCCGAATCCGCGCAAGGTCCGTCGCGCACGACAGGCCTGCGCCGCGTGCTCGCCGCGGCCTCCGGCGCGTTGCAGCCGCTGGAGCATCTGCCGGACGCGCTGGCCCTCATTCTCTACAGCTCGGGCTCCACCGGTGCGCCCAAGGGCTGCATGCACACCCACCGCACGCTCATGGCCAGCACCGTGATCGTCGCGCACTGGATGGGGCTGGTGCCGCACTCGGTCCAGCTGGTGGCGCTGCCTTACTTCCACATCACGGGCATGCAGAACCTGATGAACGCGCCCATCTACGGCGGCGGCACGCTGGTGCTGATGAAGCGCTGGAACCGCGACGAAGCCGCGGAGCTCATCGCGCGCCACCGCGTGAGCCATTGGACGGCGATGCCGACGATGGTGATCGACTTTCTTTCGAGCCCGCGCCTGGCGGAATACGACCTGAGCTCCGTGCGGCGCATCGGCGGCGGCGGAGCAGGCATGCCCGAGGCCGTGGGCGAACGCCTGAAGGCGCTGACGGGGCTGGACTTCCTGGAGGGCTACGGCCTCTCGGAAACCGCGCACGTGTCGGGCAATCCGCCTGCCGCGTTCAAGCGGCAGTGCCTGGGCGTGCCGCTGTTCAACACGGACCTGCGCATCGTCGACCCCGACACGCTGGCCGAGCTGCCGCCCGGCGAGGTGGGTGAGATCGTGATGGCGGGGCCGCAGGTTTTCGTCGGCTACTGGCGCAACGAGGAGGCCACGCGCACCGCCACGCTGGAGATGGACGGCAAGCGCTTCGTGCGCAGCGGCGACCTCGGCCGGCGCGACGAGGAGGGCTACTTCTTCATCGTCGACCGCCTCAAGCGCATGGTCAACGCGTCGGGCTACAAGGTCTGGCCGGCGGAGGTGGAGGCGATGCTTCACGAGCACCCGGCCATCGCGGAGGCATGCGTGATCGCGGCCGTCGACGCCTACCGCGGGGAGACGGTGAAGGCGGTGGTCGTGCTGCGCGATGCGCAGGCCGGCGTGCGAGAGGCCGACATCATCGAGTGGGCCCGCAACAAGATGGCCGCCTACAAGTACCCGCGCCTGGTCGAGTTCGTCGCGGAGCTGCCGAAGTCGCCTACCGGAAAGATCGCCTGGCGCCAGCTGCAGGACGCCGAGCGCGCGAAAACCCTGCGTGCCGCGGCTTGATGCCGGCGCCCAATCAAAATATCATTGGTTCAACCAAAACGAAGCAACAGGATTTCCATGCAGAATCTAGTCACTCTCGAAGGCCGCACGATCGTCGTCACCGGCGCGGGGCAGGGCATTGGCAAGGCCATCGCAGAACTGGTCGTCGACCTGGGCGGCAACGTGGTTGCCGTCGACCTGAATCCCGATACGCTCAAGTCCGCGATGGCCGAGCTTCCTTCGGCGCGCGTGCAGCAGGTGGTCGGCAGCGTCACCGACGCGGCGCTGGCGGCCAGCGCGGTCGAGGAAGCGGTGACCCGCTTCGGCGGCGTGCACGGCCTGGTCAACAACGCGGGCATCACACGCCCCGCCATGATCGAGAAGATGACGGCCCAGCAGTGGCAGGACGTGATCGATGTGCACCTGACCGGCACCTTCTTCTGGCTCCAGGCCGTGGGCCGCCACATGGTGTCGCGGGCCAAGAACGGCGACACCACCGGCGGCGCCATCGTCAACATTTCCTCGGATGCGGGCCGCAAGGGCTCCATCGGCCAGGTCAACTACGCGGCCGCCAAGGCGGGCATGCTCGGCGTCACCATGACGGCGGCGCGCGAATGGGGAAAGTACAACATCCGCACCAACTCGATCTGCTTCGGCGTGGTCGAGACGCCCATGACCGAGGTGGTGCGCGGCGAGAAATTCCGTGACGGCATGCTGGCGCAGATCCCGCTGGGTCGCTGGTCGACGCCGCAGGAAGTGGTGAAGACGGTGTGCTTCCTGATGTCCGATGCCGCCTCGTACATCACCGGGCAGCACCTGGGGGTGAACGGCGGCTTCCACATCAGCCTGTAGGCGCCCGACCGTGAAGACGCGCCTCACCGAACTGCTCGGTATCCGCTATCCGATCGTGCAGGGCGGCATGCAGTGGGTCGGCCGCGCCGAGATGGCCTCGGCCGTATCGAACGCTGGCGGCCTGGGCATGCTCACGGCGCTCACGCAGCCCACGCCCGAGGACCTGGCGCGCGAAATAGAGCGCTGCCGCGGCATGACGGACAAGCCTTTCGGCGTGAACGTGACCATGCTGCGCAGCGTGAATCCTCCTCCCTACGAGCGCATCTTCGCCACCATCGTCGAGAGCGGCGTGAAGGTCGTCGAAACCGCAGGCAACGTGCCCGCCGAGGTGGTCGCCCTGCTCAAGCGCAGCGGCATCGCCGTGCTGCACAAGTGCACCTCGGTGCGCCACGCGGTGGCCGCGGAGAAGCGCGGCGTGGATGTCATCAGCATCGACGGCTTCGAATGCGCCGGCCATCCGGGCGAGGACGATGTGCCGGGGCTGGTGCTGATCCCGGCCGCCACGCGTGCGCTCGAAATACCCGTCATCGCCTCGGGCGGCATTGCCGATGGACGCGGCATGGCCGCCGCGCTGGTGCTGGGCGCCGAGGGCGTGAACATGGGCACGCGCTTCGTCTGCACGCAGGAGGCGCCTGTGCACGACGCCATCAAGCAGGCGCTGGTGAATGGCAGCGAGCGCGACACGCGTCTCATTTTTCGCAGCATGGGCAACACCGCGCGCGTGTTCGCGAACGCGGTTGCGAACGAGGTCATCGCCACCGAGCAGCGCCCCGGCGGCTGCGCCTTCGAAGACGTTCGCGCGCTGGTGTCCGGCGCGCGCGGCAAGGCTGCGCTCGAATCCGGCGAGGTGGACGCCGGTCCCGTCTGGGCTGGCCAGGTGATCGGATTGATCGACGACGTGCCGACGTGCGCAGCGTTGCTGGAGCGCATGGTGGCCGAGTGCCGCCAGCAACTCGCACGCGCGGCTGCATTCTTCTAGGGCCGCCGACTCGCATGCGAGACCGTGGCATCGAAGCGCTCGCAGGCTTTATCCGCGCGCACGGCCGACGTTCACAGGGGCGGTGCCGTGCCCGGATTCATTTCGCTCCAAGGACCAGACCATGTTCATGCCCCCCGACAGCAGATTGCATCTCGATCCGCAGGACGAGTACACCCACGCGCCCGAAGCGGCCGGCAACTACAACGAGAGCATGTACTTCAACGCCTTCGACACGGCGCGAGGCATCGGCGCGTGGATGCGCCTGGGCAACCGGCCCAACGAAGGCCATGCCGAGATGACCTGCTGCGTGTACCTGCCCGACGGACGCGTCGGCTTCATGTACGGGCGCCCGCCCATCTCCCACAACGAGGCCATGGACGCGGGAGGCCTGCGCTTCGAGGTGCTGGAGCCCTTCAAGCGCCTGCGCGTGAGCTACGAGGGCGAGCTGCTGATCATGGACGACCCGCATGCCATGGCCGACCCCGGCAGTGCCTTCAAACGGTATCCGAAGCGGCGCGCCGCCATCTCGCTCGACTACGAGGGCATTTCGCCGATGCACGGTGGGGAAATCGTGGCGCTCGACGGCAGCCGGTTCGAGCTCGACCCAGAGCACTCGGTCTACCGCGGCCATACCGAGCAGAACATGGCGGTGCGCGGCCACATCACCGTGGACGGCGTGCGCCACGAGATCGACGGCTTCGGGTACCGCGACAAGTCGTGGGGGCCGCGCCACTGGCACAGCTTCTATTGGTACAAGTGGCTCCCCGTCACATTCGATCGCGGTTTCGGCGTGCTGCTGTCCGTCAAGGGACACAAGGGCGGCCTGCCCAACAACGTGAGCGGCAACGTGCTGCGCAACGACCGCTACGAACCGGTGCTCGAAGGCCGCATCGCGACCGTCTACGACGACAAGTACTACCCGGTGCGCTTCACCGCGCTGGTTCGCACCGCGGAGCGCAGCTACACGCTCGAAGGCGAGGTCGGCGCGCTGGTGCCGCTGCGCCACAAGAGCGCCAGCGGGGAGCCGGGCGCCTACACCCGCATCACCGAAGGCATCACCACCTACCGGTGCGAGGGGCGCACCGCGCTGAGCATGTCGGAGTATTGCGACGTGATGGTCAATGGCACGCCGGTCTCGGTGCTGGAGGAGCCCGCATGAACACGCTGGTCTACGCTGTGGAAGACGGCGTCGCGACGCTGACGCTGAACCGGCCCGAATCGAAGAACGCGATCAGCCCCGAGATGGCCGACGAATTGGGCGAGCTGCTGGCGCGCATTCGTGCGGACGATGCGGTGCGTGTGCTCGTCGTCACGGGTGCGGGCGGCGCCTTCTGCGCCGGTGGCGACGTCAAGGCGATGGGCGAGGGTGGCCCGCGCACGCCCGAGCAGCGGCGTGCCGGCATGGCGCGCTATACGCGCATCTGCACCGAGCTGATGGCGCTCGACCGGCCGGTGATCGCGGCGGTCGACGGCGTGGCCTTCGGCGCGGGTTTCAGCATCGCGCTGATGTGCGACATCGTGCTGCTGAGCGATCGCGCGCGGCTGTGCATGGTGTTCCAGCGCATCGGCCTGGTGCCGGACATGGGGGCCTACTACACGCTGCCGCGCGTGGTGGGCCTGCAGCGTGCGAAGGAGCTGATTTTCTCCGCGCGGGAGATCGACGCGGCCGAGGCGCGGCAGCTGGGCATCGCGATGGAGGTGCTGCCCGCCGAGAACCTGATGCCGCGCGCACTTGCCATTGCGCGCAGCTTTGCCGGGGCCTCGCCCGTGGCCATGAGCGTCTCCAAGCGGGCGCTCCAAAGCTCGCTCGGCAGCGACCTGCCGACCATGCTGGAGATCGAAGCCGCGGGCCAGGCGCTGGCTTCCAACAGCGAGTACGCCAAGGAAGCGGTGCGCCGCTTTGCCTCGCGCGAGCCCGCCCAGTTCCGCTGGCCGGCGGCAGGCTCGTGAACATCACATCGCTCCACACTGAAACACAAGGAACAGCAGATGCTCGACTATCGCAAGGCACGTGACTGGCACTCAGGCGACGTGCAGCACGTGTACACCCCCAAGGACACGATGCTCTACGCGCTGGGGCTCGGCCTGGGCGCCGACCCGCTCGACGAGAGGCAGCTGCGCTTCGTCTACGAAAAGGAGCTGGTGGCGCTGCCGACCATGGCTGCCGTGCTGGCCTCGCCAGGTTTCTGGATGCGCGAGCGCAAGGAGATCGGCATCGACTTCATGAAGCTCGTGCACGGCGAGCAGTCGGTGCGCCTGCATGCGCCGCTGCCGCCGTCAGGCACGGTGGTCGGGCGCACGCTCGTGACTCGGGTGGTCGACAAGGGCGAAGGCAAGGGTGCGATCCTGCATGTGGAAAAGGAACTCGTCGGTGCCGCGCAACAGCCGTTGGCCACGGTCGAGAGCGTCTACTTCCTGCGCGGCGACGGCGGCTTCTCCAGTGCGGACGGCCAGGCCGACGAGCCCGCGCCCGCTGCGGCAGCCATGCCCGAGTCGGCGCCCGAACTCGTGCTCGACCTGCCCACGCGTGCTGACCAGGCCTTGCTCTACCGCCTGTCGGGCGACATCAACCCGCTGCATGCCGAGCCTGCCTTCGCAGCCAAGGCCGGCTTTGCACGGCCCATTCTTCACGGGCTTGCGACCTGGGGCATCGCCGGGCGCGGCTTGATCGCCGCGTTCGCGGATTTCGATGCGACGCGCCTGTCGGCCATGCGCGCGCGGCTGTCGGCACCGGTCTATCCCGGCGAGACCATCCGTCTGGAAGGCTGGCGCGACGGCGGCGAAATCGCCTTCCGCGCGCGGGTGGTGGAGCGCGACGTGCTGGTGCTCACGAACGGCCGGGCCGAACTGCGAGGCACGTCGCGTTGAGAGCCTGGCAGGTCGAAGCACTGAGCGATCCGGGCCGGATGCGGCTGGCCGAGCTGCCGGTGCCCACGCCGGCGCACGACCAGTACCTGGTGAAAGTGGAGGCAGCGGGCCTCAATTTTCTGGACACGCTTGCCATCAAGGGCCAGTACCAGACCAAGCCGGCCCTGCCATTCACCCCCGGCGTGGAGGTGGTGGGCACCATCGTGAGCGGCGAAGGTGCCGGCACGCGCGTGGCCTGCGCCACGCCGGCGGGCAAGTTCGGCGGCTTCGCTGAATATGCGCTGGTGCCGCGTGCCGAAGCGATGCCCATCGCGTCAGACGTGGCGCCCGGTGCCGCCCTGGCGCTGCGCGGCAACTACCCGACCTCGCTCTACGCCCTGCGGCATGCCGGGCGCCTGCGAGCAGGGGAAACCTTGCTGGTGCACGCTGGCGCCGGCGGTGTCGGCAGCGCGGCTCTGCAACTCGGCAAGCTGATGGGCGCGCGCGTGATCGCCACCGCGGGGAGTGCCGCCAAGCGCGACGCCTGCCTGGCACTCGGCGCGGACGCGACCATCGACTACACCGACGCGAGGTGGGTCGACGAGGTGCGCAAGCTTGCACCGCAGGGTGTGGACGTGATCTACGACCCGGTCGGCGGCGACATCGGCGCGCAAAGCGTGCGCTGCCTGGCCTTTGGCGCGCGGCTGCTGGTGATCGGCTTCGCCAGCGGCGCGTTGACGCCGTTGCCCGCCAACCGCCTGCTGCTGGCCAATGCCTCGGCCGTCGGTGTGTTGTGGGGCGAGGTGCGCAAGCGCGAACCGGCGCTGGCGCGGCAACTGGGCGAAGAGATCCAGGGCTGGTACCTGTCGGGGCGGATTCGGCCGCTCGAGGCCTCGGTGTTCGACTTCGAGGATGCGCCGGCGGCGCTCGCGGCGCTGGAACGGCGGCAGACCTCGGGAAAGGCGATTCTTCTGTTGCGCCGTTGAGGCGTGCGTTCCCGCCGCGCCTGCGTCATAATCAATGGTTCTACCAAAGGAGATATCATGGATTTTGACCTGCCCCCCGAAGCGGAAGAAATGCGCGTGGCCACGCGCGACGCCGTCGATGCGTTGCTCAAGCTCGAAACGCGCTATCAGGAAACCGGCGAAGTGCCCGAGCAGGTGGAGGCCACCCTGCGCGAGATGGGCTTCTACGGCATGTCGATTCCAGAGCCCTATGGCGGCATGCCTGTCGACCACCTCACCAGCGTGGCGGTGCAGCTCGAGCTGGCGCGGCTGCCGCCGCAGTTCTGGCCCTTCGTGCGCTCCGCGCTCGGGCCGGGCGTGCACATCATCGTGGACCATGGCTCGGAAGCCATCAAGAAGAAGTGGCTGCCCGAGATTGCATCGGGGCGTTCGCGCAACTGCATTGCCATCACCGAGCCGCACGCCGGCTCCGACGCCGCGAAGATGACGACCACGGCGCGCCGCGACGGCGACCACTACGTGCTCGACGGCGTGAAGACCTTCATCTCGAACGCCAACCATGCGCATTCGATCACCGTGCTCGCCTCCACCGACCGTTCGGCGGGCAAGAAGGGCATTTCGGCCTTTCTGCTGGACACGACCACGCCCGGGTTCAAGGTCACGCGGACCATGCCCACCATGGGCTGGATGGACGACAGCCTGTGCGAGATTTCCTTCACCGACTGCCGCGTTCCGGTGGAGAACCTGCTGGGCGAAGAGGGGCGCGGTCTTTCGTATGCGATGTCGGGGCTCAACGAAGGCCGGCTGAATGTGGGTTGCCAGGCGCTCGGGCCGGCACAGATTGCGCTCGACGAAACCATCGAGCATGCCAAGACGCGCGTCACCTTCGGCCAGGCGCTGGGTGAGCACCAGGCCATCCAGCACATGATCGCCGACATGGCCATGGACCTGCATGCGGCGCGCATGGTGCTGTTCGAGGCCGTGTGGCGCGCCGCGCGCGGCGAAGACGCACGCATGAAGGCGTCGATGGTGAAGGTGATCTGCACCGAGGCCGCATGCCGCATCGCCGACAAGGCGCTGCAGATCTTCGGCGGCTCGGGCTATTGCCGCGGCACCATCGTGGAGCGGGTATACCGCGACCTGCGCGTGCTGCGCATCTATGAGGGCGCTTCGGAAATCCACCGCAACATGATCGCCAGGCATCTGCTCGCCTGAACGTGGCGCCGCCCGTGCCCGGCGCTTTGCCGGGCGCGCGCCTCAAGCCGTCAACGCATCAGCTCGCGTGCGATCACCACGCGCTGGATCTGGTTCGTGCCCTCGAAGATCTGGTTGAGCTTGGCGTCGCGCATCATCTTTTCCACGGGGTAGTCCTTCACGTAGCCGTAGCCGCCGAAGACCTGCACCGCGTCGGTGGTCACCTTCATCGCCACGTCGCTCGCGAAGCACTTGGCCATGCTCGCGAACTTGGGCAACTGGCTCCAGTCGCCGATGTCGGCGAGCCGCGCGGTTTCGTACACCAGGCAGCGCGCGGCCTCGATCTGCATGGCCATGTCCGCCAGCATGAACTGGATGCCCTGGAACTCGATGATCGCCCGCTTGAACTGCTTGCGCTGTCTGGCGTAGCCCAGCGCCGCATCGAGCGCGCCCTGGGCCAGGCCGACCGACGCGGCGGCGATGGCGGGGCGATTGAGGTCCAGCGCGCGCATGGCCGAGCGGAAGCCCTTGCCTTCCTCGCCCAGGCGGTTTTCCGCCGGCACGCGCACGTTGTCCAGGTACACCGGCACGTTGATCGTGCCCTTCATTCCCATCTTGCGTTCGTTGCGGCCGAAGGTGAGGCCCTTGCTGTTCTTCACGTCCACGATGAAGGGGCTGATATCGTCGGCGCCGCCGCGCTCACCGGTCTTGGCGAACACCAGGATGTAGTCGGCGCGGCTGCCGAAGGTGCACCACTGCTTCTGCCCGGTGAGCACGTAGCTCTCGCCGTCGCGCACGGCGCGCGTGCGCATGCCGCCGACGTCGCTGCCGCAGTCGGGCTCCGAGATGGCGATGGCGGTCACGGTGCGGCCTTCGGCCAGCAACGGCAGAAAGCGCTGCTTCTGATCCTCGGTGCCGAAGTGCATGATCGGCAGCGCGAACATGGTGTTCATGCCCGCCATGAGCGCGCACGACTCCGACACGCGTGAGATTTCTTCCCGCGCGATGCACACCATCGTCAGGTTCGCGCCCGGGCCGCCGTATTCCTCCGGCACCCAGAGCTGCAGCAGGCCCATGTCGCCGTAGATCGGAATCAGCTCCTCGGGAAAACGGTCGTTCTCGTCGATCTCCGCGGCGATGGGCGCGACGTGGCGCTCGACCATGCGGCGCACGCCGTCGCGGAATGAAATCTGTTCTTCGGTGAAGTTCATGCGGGTCTTTCGGTATGTGGCCACTTCGGGTTGTTGATGGCGAGCGCCTCGCCCAGGCCTTGGCGCAGCTGCGCGGCCAGGTCGGCGTCGATGGGTATCTCGCCTGCGCGGATGGCGTCGGCCAGCTCGCGGCTCACGGCCTTGGAGGCTTCATCGTGCGGCTGGCCGAGGCGCAGTTCGCGCTCTACGATGCGCAGCACGTTCGCCGTCACGCGCGCCTGGAAGCGGTGGTAGCCGTCCAGCGTGGGCAGCAGTTCGTCTTCGAGGTAGCGGGCGGCGGCCAGCAGCAGGGTGCCGGCGGGAGGGACGGAGTTCGGCATGATGGGGTCAGGCCTCGATGAGTTGGAAGAAGTCCCACAGCGGCTCTTCCATGCGCCGGCCGACCGCGCACAGTTCCAGGCTTGCGGGGCTGCCGTCGGCTCGCACCGAAAGCCCGCGCCGCACGCAGCCGATGGCCCACTTGAGGTTGGAAAAGGCCTCCCAGAAGCGCACGCGCAGCGGGTCCACCGGCCTGCCGCTCGCGCGCTCGTAGGCCGCGTACAGGTCTTCACGCGCCCCGAAGCCGCCCGCCTCGCCCGCGCCGCCGAAGCGCCAGGTGCGCATGCACAGCACGCCCAGGTCCTGCATCGGGTCGCCGACCCGGGCAATCTCCCAGTCGAGCACGCAGCGGATGCCTTCGGTGCCGACGATCAGGTTGCCCGTGCGAAAGTCGGAATGCACGAGTGCGTCGGGCCAATCGACCGGCAGGTTCTTGCGCACCCATTGCACCGCGTACTCGAGCGCTGGATGGCTGAAGCCCGTGCGTGCCAGCAGGCCGGCGTACACCTCGAGCTCCCGCGCGGGCGAGAGCCGCTGCAGAAAGGGAAGCTCGGCGACCGGCATCGAGTGGATCGCCGCGAGGATGGTCCCGGCCTGGGCGGCCATCGCGCGACGGGCCCCGGCATAGGCCGGGTCGGACACGAGCTTTCGGCCCAGCGTCTCGCCCTCGACGCGTTCGGTGACGTAGCCGCGCTCAAGGCCGTCGTGCACGTCGAGCACGGCGAGCACCGCGGGTGCCGGCACGCCGTGTGCACGCGCCGCGATCATCACGCGCGCGTCCTCGGCCGCGTCGAGCTTGGGCGCGGCGAGGCCGGGGGATGCCGACGCCGATCCCGACGCGGTCGTTGTGGGCATCTGCTGCAGGATCATCGGGCGGCGCCCGTCGGCCGTCAGCAGGTCGAACGACCAGGTCGTCTTGGTCGCGCCGCCGGTGAGCCGGCGCAAGTCCTCGACGCTGCCATGCAGGCCCGCATGGCGCTGAAGCGCGAGGGCGAGGCGGCGCGCGATGTGCGGGGCGTCCACGTCAGATCTTCCGGCCCGCGGCCTGCCAGAACGGGTCGCGCAGCCGGCGCTTAAAGATCTTGCCGCTGTCCTCTCGCGGCAGCGCGGCATGGAAGTCGAAGCGGCGCGGCACCTTGTACCTGGCGATGCGGTCCTCCAGAAAGGCGCGCAGCGCATCGGCGTCGGGCTCGATGCCGGGCATTGGCTCCACGGCCGCGGCCAGCGATTCGCCCATTTCCTCGTCGGGTATGCCGAAGACGGCGCAGTCGCGCACGAGCGGGCACTGCAGCAACACGGCCTCGATCTCGGCCGGATAGATGTTCACGCCGGCCGAAATCACCATGTCGGAGCGGCGGTCGCACAGGTAGAGGTGGTCGTCCTTCACGTAGCCGACGTCGCCGCAGCTGATGAGGCCGTCGCGCTCCACCTCTTTCCGCTTTCCGGGATGGTTGTGGTACGTGAAGTCGGCGTAGGCCGGCACGCGCACGAAGATCTCGCCGACCTCGCCGGGCGCCACCGGCTGGCCGTCTTCCCCGTAGAGCACCATGCGCGCGTCGGGGTTGAGCCGGCCCACGCTGCCGGGGAAGGCGAGCCAGTCTTCGGGCGTGCTGAGCGTGGCGGTGCCGACCTCGGTGCCGCCGTAGGTCTCGTAGACCACCGGGCCCCACCAGTCCATGAGGGCGCGCTTGGTCTCGGCCGAGCAGGGCGCGCCGGTGTGCGTCACCCACTTCAGGGAACTCAGGTCGTAGCGCTCGCGCACGTCTTCGGGCAGCTTGAGCATGCGCACGAACATGGTGGGCACGGCCACCATGTGGCTGATGCGGTGCCGCTCGATGGCGGCGAGCACGGCCTCGGCGTCGAATCGGGTCTGCATCACCAGCAGGTCGCAGATCGGCAAGGCCTGGCGTGCGTAGGCGTTGGGCGAGGAGTGGTACAGCGGGCCGCCGATGAGCGCACGCACGCCCGGCTGCAGGCCGTAAACGCGGCGCATCAGTTGCACGTAGGCGGCAGCCTGCTCCGGCGTGGCCGCGTCGCGTTTCACGCCCTTGGCCCGGCCGGTGGTGCCCGAGGTGTAGATCATGGTCGCGCGGCTGCGCCGCGGCGGGCCGTCCCATGGCGCGAAGGCTCCGAGCCAGGCGTTCCATTCCGCCGCATCGGCCGGCACTTGCGTCGCGGCTTCGGCCAGCGAGAAGGCGCGGACTGCCTCGGGCGGCGTGGGCACGGTGATGACCACGGTGCCAGCGGGAATGTGTTCGCGCACCGGCGCGAGAAGGTCGGCATGCCCGACCAGCACCTTCGGCGCCACATCGTTCAGTATGTAGAGCACCTCTTCGGGTTTGCCGTGCCAGTTGATGGGCACCGCGTAGGCGCCGAGCGCGGCGGCCGCCTGCTGCGCTTCGAAGAAGGCGAAGTCGTTGCGCAGCAGCAGCGCGATGGCATCGCCTTCTCGCACGCCCGCCGTATCGAAGCCGCGCGCGGCGCGCAGGGCGCGCTGCATCAGGGCGTCGCGCGCCATGCTGCGCTGGTCGAGGAACACCTGGCTCATGTCTTCGTGTCTCCGTGGTCTGCGATCGAAGAAGCGGAAAAGGCCGGGTCCGTCCACCACGGATAGAAGTCGGGCATGCCGGTGCTCACCTTGTCCGGGAACCTGGCGGGCCGCCTCTCCTTGAACGAGGTCACGCCCTCCGCGCTGTCGGCGGAGCCGCCGCGCGATTCGAGCGCCGCGCTCTCCAGCCGGTGCGCTTCCATGGGGTGGCTGGCGCCCAGCATGCGCCACATCAGTTGCCGCGTGAGGGCCACGGACACCGGCGCGGCGTTCTCCGCGATGTCCAGTGCCTTTGCCTGCGCGCGCGCAAGCAGTTCGCCCGGTTCGCACACCTGGCTCACGAGCCCGCCGGCCAGTGCCTCGGCCGCATCGAACACCGTGCCGCCCAGACTCCATTCGAGCGCCTTCGAAATGCCCGCCACGCGCGGCAGGAACCAGCTGGCGCATGCGTCGGGCACGACGCCCCGGCGCGCGAACACGAAGCCGAAGCGCGCGTCGCTGGACGCGATACGCACGTCCATCGGCAGCAGCATCGACGCGCCGATGCCCACGGCCGCGCCGTTGATCGCACCGATCAGCGGCTTGGTGCAGGCAAACAGGCGCAGCGCGAGCACGCCGCCGCCGTCGCGGCCGGGCTCCTCCCCCGGCTCGGGCGCGCGTGCCGGCGACGACGTATCGAAAGCCCGCGCGCCTTCCGACAGGTCGAACCCCGCGCAGAAGGCGCGGCCCGCGCCGGTGACGACGATGGCGCGCACGGCGTCGTCGGCGTCGGCCAGGTCGAGCGCCCGGCATAACTCGCGACGCATCAGGCGCGTCATGGCGTTGAGCTTCTCGGGGCGGTACAGCGTGAGCGTGAGGACCGGCCCGGAAAGATCCCAGCGGATGGTTTCGAACACTGCCTCGCTCATTGCATCTCCGCCAGCCGCGTCGCCTGGGCCTCGACGTCGCCGAAGAGCTGGTCGATCAGCGTCAAGCGGCGCAGGCAGTGGCCCACGGCGTATTCCTCGGTCATGCCGATGCCGCCGTGAAGCTGGATGGCTGCGTGGCAGAGGCTGCGGCCATGCCGGCCGATCATCAGCTTGGCGCGCGCGAGGTCGGCGCGAGCATCGTGCGCATCGAGGCCGTCCGCTGCAATGGCCGCGGCGATCGCCATGCTGCGGCACATCTCGAGGCTGACCAGCATCTCCGCCGCCCGGTGGCGCAGCGCCTGGTTTTCGCCGATCAGGCGGCCGAACTGCCTGCGTGTGTTCAGGTAGTCGATGGCGAGCCGGTAGGCCGATTCCATGGCGCCCACGGCATCGGCGCAAACCGCCGCGGTGCCAGCCGCCAGGGTGCCCTCGATGGCCTTCAGCGCAGTGGCGCCGTCGCGCGGATCGCCGAGCGGCAAGGCCGCTGCCGCGCTGAAATGGAGTTCACCGCCCGGCGTGTCGTCCACCATGCGGTGGGGGCGGCAATCCACGCCTTGGGCGGAGGCGTCGACCAGGAAGAGGGCGAGGCCGTTCGCATCGCCCGGGGCGCCCGCGGTGCGCGCGCTGACCACGAACCGGTGCGCGGCCGTGGCGTGCAACACATTGCACTTGGCGCCGTCGAGGCGCCATTGGCCGCCGTCCTGCCGTGCCGTGGTCTCCACCCACAGTGCAGCCTGGTGCCCGCCGGCTTCGTCGTGCGCCCAGGCCAGGCGAACCTCGCCGCTGGCCACATCGGGCAGCAACTGCGCCTGCACGGCGTCGTTTCCGGCCAGCCGCAGTGCGGTGCCGCCGAGCACGATCGATGCGAGAAAGGGCTCCAGCGACAGCGCGCGGCCCAGCTCCTGCATCACCGGCAGCAGGTCGACCGCGCCGCCGCCGAAGCCGCCGTGTGCCTGCGGCAACGGGAGGGCGGTGAGCCCGAGCTCGCCGAGTTGCCGCCACACGGGCTGGCTCCAGCCGGCGGGCGTGGCGGCGATGGCGCGGCGCTGCTCGAAACCGTAGACGTCGCCCAGCAGGCGGGCCAAGCTGCCCTGCAGCGCTTGCTGCTCTTCGTTGAGTTCGAAGTTCATCGTGACCTACCCCAGGATCGTCTTGGAAAGAATGTCCTTCTGGACCTCGCTCGTACCGCCGTAGATGCTGGCCGCGCGGCTGTAGAAATAGCGCATGGCCAGCGGGCCCGCCCAATGCCCGGCGCCCTCGCCGTCGTGCGGGCGGCGCTCCATGGCCGCGGGCCCCGCGATGCGTTGCAGCAGCTGGGCGATGTCCTGCTGCAGCTCGGTGCCCTTCAGCTTCAGCACGGAAGCGAAGCCGGGTACCTTCTGCGCGGTGTCGGGCGACAGCAGAAAGCGCCAGTTGGTGATTTCGAGCGCGCGGATCTCGGCGTCGAGCATGGCGATTTCGCTGCGCAGCCTGGGGCTGTCGAGCAGCGGCTTGCCGGCCTGGGTGCGCTTGCCCGCGAGTTCGCGGGCATAGTCCAGCCGCTCCCTGCACAGACCCACGTTGGCGATGCCCGTGCGCTCGTTCATCAGCAGGTATTTGGCGCAGTCCCAGCCGCGGCCTTCCTCGCCGACCAGGTTGTCGAGCGGCACGCGAACCTCGTCGAAGAAGACCTCGTTCAGGTGATGCTGGCCGTCAATCGACGTGATCGGTCGAATGGTGATTCCCGGCGTGCGCAGGTCGATCAGCAGGAACGAGATGCCGTGCTGCTTCCTGCCCTCGCTGTCCGTGCGCACCAGCGCGAACACCCAGTCGGCCAGGTGCGCCGTGGTGGTCCAGATCTTCTGGCCGTTGACGACGTACTCGTTGCCTTCGCGCCTGGCGGAGGTGCGCAGCGAGGCCAGGTCGGAGCCCGAGCCCGGTTCGGAGAAGCCCTGGCAGAACCAGATGTCGAGGTTCGCGAGCTTCGGCATGAAGAAGCGCTTCTGCGCCTCGGTGCCGAACTTCAGCAGCACCGGCCCAAGCATGCCGACATTGAACACCTGCGGCAATGGCGCGGGTGCGCGAAACAGCTCGTCGAGCAGGATCAGCCGCTCGGCCTGGCCGAGCTCGGCGCCGCCGAACTCGCGCGGCCAATGCGGCGCCGCCCAGCCTTTCTCGTTGAGGATGCGCTGCCAGGTCACGGTGTCCTGCTTGCGCGGCGGATGGCCCAGGCGCAGGCGCTCGCGAATGTCTGCGGGAAGCCGGTCTTTCACGAACTGGCGTACTTCGTTGCGGAACGCGGCTTGGTCGGGGGTGAGGTCTAGATCCATCGAGCGGGTGGCTGTGCCTGAGAGTTGCCTCGAAGGATCATAGCCGATGACTCGTCATTGGATCAACCATTTGAAGATATGGAGGCGGATGGGCTCCGCATTCGGCAATGCCGGGAGTGCGTTCGGCATATAGCACTCATATGCGCATGGAAATTGCGGTTGTCCGGGGCTCGATTACCCTCCGCAACCACGATGAAAAAAGCCTACCGCGCCTCCCTCCTGCGATTCGACGCCCACGGCCAGCCTGTTTTCGATGAAGACGGCCTGCTGGTCGTCGCCCCCGACAGCACCGGCCGCCAGCGCGTGCTCGATGCGGGCAGCCATGCCGCCGTCGCGCCGCGCCACCCGGACGCCCACACGACCCACCTGCCCGGGCGCATCCTCGCGCCGGGCTTCGTGGACATGCACATCCACTTCCCGCAGACGGACATCATCGGCTCGCCCTCGCCGGGGCTGCTGCCCTGGCTCGAGAACTACACCTTCCCCGAGGAAAGCCGGTTCGCCGACCCTGCGCACTCGAACGAAGTGGCCGACGTGTTCTTCGACGAGTTGCTGCGCAACGGCGTCACGACCTCGCTGACCTTCGCGACCTCGCACGTGGCCTCGGTGGATGCTTTCTTCGAGGGCGCCCGGCGCCGCGGCCTGCGCATGATCACGGGCAAGGTGCTGCAGGACCGCAACTCGCCCGACGGCGTGCGCGACCAGACCGAGCAGAGCCTGATCGACAGCGAGGCGCTGATCCGCAAGTGGCACAACACCGACCGGCTGGGCTATGCCATCACGCCGCGGTTCGCGCCCGCGAGCACCGATGCGCAGATGCGCGGCGCGGGCGAACTGGCGGCCAGGTACGCCGACACCTGGATCCAGTCGCACGTGGCGGAGAACCGCGACGAAGTGAGCTGGGTGCGCGAGCTCTACCCGAAGGCGCGCTCTTACCTCGACGTGTACGCCGGCTTCGGCCTGATGCGCGAGCGTGCGGTGTACGCGCACTGCATCTACCTCGACGACACCGACCGCGCCCTGCTGCGCGACACGAAGACCGCCGCCGCGGTGAGCCCGACCAGCAACCTGTTCCTGGGCAGCGGCTTTTTCGACTTCGGCGCGGCCGACCGCGTGGGCTATCCCTACGGACTGGCCAGCGACGTGGGCGGCGGCACCAGCTTCAGCCCGTTCCACACCATGATGGCCGCCTACTACGTGGGCCGCGAGGGCCAGACCAAGACCGGCCTGAGCATCGCGCCATCGCAGCTCTGGTGGCGCCACACCGGCGGCGCCGCGCGCGCGCTGGGGCTCGACGGCGTCATCGGCAACCTGCAGCCCGGCTGCGAAGCCGACTTCCTGGTGCTCGACCCGGCGGCCACGCCGCTGCTGGCGCGCAAGACGAAACGCGCCGACACCCTGGAGGAAATGCTCTTCGCGATGATCGTGCTCGGCGACGACCGGCTGGTCGAGCGCACTGTGATCTCGCAGGCTGGCTGAGGCTCGAGAGGGCGAGCCCACCCATGCCACAATCGCCGACCCAGCGAGCGCGGCGAAACCTCTTCCAGGAACACCGCGGAACCGGCTTTGCCGGGCCGCTGGTGTTGCCCCTTGAGGGGTTGGCGTAGCGACACGAAGTGCGCGAAGACTGGGGTGTTTTTCAATGTCTATCAAGAGCGACAAATGGATCCGGCGCATGGCCGAGAACGAGGGAATGATCGAGCCCTTCGAACCTGGCCAGGTGCGTGAGTCCTCTGGCCACAAGATCATCAGCTACGGTACCTCGAGCTACGGCTACGACATCCGGTGCGCACCCGAGTTCAAGGTCTTCACCAACATCCACAGCACCGTGGTCGACCCCAAGAATTTCGACGAGAAGAGCTTCGTCGACATGCATGGCGACTACTGCATCATCCCGCCCAACAGCTTCGCGCTGGCGCGCACCGTCGAGTACTTCCGCATCCCGCGCAACGTGCTCACCATCTGCCTGGGCAAGAGCACCTATGCGCGCTGCGGCATCATCGTCAACGTCACGCCCTTCGAGCCCGAATGGGAAGGCTACGTGACGCTCGAATTCAGCAACACCACGCCGCTGCCCGCGAAGATCTACGCAGGCGAAGGCTGCGCGCAGGTGCTGTTCTTCGAGAGCGACGAGGTCTGCGAGACCAGCTACAAGGACCGCGGCGGCAAGTACCAGGGCCAGCGCGGCGTGACTTTGCCGAAAACCTGACCCGCCGCCGCGTCTTTCGCTGACGGCCGGTTACCCCGGTGGCCGCCGGGCCAAGTACCATCCTCCGGTCACCGGCGACAACTCCTGCAAAAGGCCGGTAAGGAGCGTGCGATGAGATGGGAAGGCAACGAACAATCGGACAACGTCGAGGACCGCCGCGGTGAAGGCGGCGGTGGTGGCGGCGGCTTCATCGGCGGGCGCAGCATCGGCATCGGCACCGTCGCGGTCGCGCTGATCGCCGGCTGGGTCTTCGGCATCAACCCGCTCACCGTGCTGAGCCTGCTCAGCGGCGGTGGAGGGCCTGCGCAGGTGCAGCAGCAGCCCCAGCAGGGGCCGGCACCCAAGCCGCCGGCGAACGACCGCGAAGCGGCCTTCGTCTCGACCGTGCTGCGCAACACCGAGGTGGTCTGGACCGACATCTTCAAGCAGAACGGCGGCACGTACCACGCGCCGCGCCTCGTGCTGTTCCGCAATGCCACGCCCACGGCCTGCGGCACGGGCCAATCGGCCATGGGGCCGTTCTACTGCCCCGGCGACCAGAAGGTCTACATCGACCTCGGTTTCTACGACACCCTGAAGAACCAGCTCGGCGCACCGGGCGAGTTCGCGCAGGCCTACGTCATCGCGCACGAGGTCGGCCACCATGTGCAGGACGAACTCGGCATTACCGCCAAGGTCGACGGCATGCGCAATCGCCTGAGCCAGACCCAGAACAACGCCATGAGCGTGCGCGTGGAGCTGCAGGCCGACTGCTTCGCGGGCGTGTGGGCCCACCATTCGCAGGAGTCGAAGAAGTGGCTCGACCCGGGCGACATCGAGTCCGCCATGAACGCCGCGCAGAAGATCGGCGACGACGCCTTGCAGCGCTCCGCGGGCCGTGCGGTGGTGCCCGACAGCTTCACCCACGGCACCAGCGCACAGCGCCAAAGATGGTTCGGCGCGGGCTACCAGAGCGGCGACATCAAGGCCTGCGACACCTTCAACGCGCGCAGCCTTTGAGATCGACGGGCCCGCAGGGCCCGTGTCCGCTGTCTTGCATGCTATGAAATAAATAGCAATTCCGCCGGCACGGACGTTGTCACGGCGCGGTCACTGCTGTTTTTTGCGGCAGTGCGACAATAGAGGGCTCAATGACAAGTTCCTTCTCCAATCTATCGCTGGCGGAACCGCTGGCGCGCGCCGTGGCCGAAATGGGCTACGAGACCATGACACCGATCCAGGAGCAGGCCATTCCGGTCGTGCTTTCCGGGCAGGATGTGATGGGCGCCGCCCAGACCGGCACCGGCAAGACCGCGGCGTTCTCGCTGCCGTTGCTGCAGCGCATGCTCAAGCACGAAAACGCCTCGACCTCGCCCGCGCGGCATCCGGTCCGGGCCCTGGTGCTGCTGCCCACGCGCGAACTGGCCGACCAGGTCGCGCAACAGGTCAAGCTGTACGCCAAGTACACCAACCTGCGCAGCACCGTCGTGTTCGGCGGCATCGACATGAAGCCGCAGACGCTGGAGCTGAAGAAGGGCGTCGAAGTCCTGGTGGCCACGCCGGGCCGGCTGCTCGATCACATCGAGGCCAAGAACGCGGTACTCAACCAGGTCGAATACGTGGTCCTCGACGAAGCTGACCGCATGCTCGACATCGGCTTCCTGCCCGACCTGCAGCGCATCCTGAGCTACCTGCCCAAGCAGCGCACCACGCTGCTGTTCTCGGCCACGTTCTCCCCCGAAATCAAGCGGCTGGCCGGCAGCTACCTGCAGAACCCGGTCACCATCGAGGTGGCGCGCCCCAACGAGACAGCTTCCACCGTCGAGCAGCACTTCTACAGCGTGAGCGACGACGACAAGCGCCGCGCGCTCAAGCAGATCGTGCGCCAGCGCGGCATCACGCAGGCGTTCGTGTTCGTCAACAGCAAGCTCGGTTGCGCGCGCCTCGCACGCTCGCTGGAGCGCGACGGTCTGCGTACCACCGCGCTGCACGGCGACAAGAGCCAGGACGAACGCTTGAAGGCGCTGGCCTCGTTCAAGGCCGGCGAGGTCGACCTGCTGGTGTGCACCGACGTCGCGGCACGCGGCCTCGACATCAAGGACGTGCCCGCCGTCTTCAACTTCGACATCCCGTTCAATGCCGAAGACTACGTGCACCGCATCGGCCGCACGGGCCGCGCCGGCGCTTCGGGGCTGGCCGTGAGCTTTGCCAGCGGCGGCAACGACGTGCGCCTGGTGGCCGACATCGAGAAGCTGATCAAGAAGAAGATCGATCTCGAGCCCGTCGAGTTCGAGGAAGACCGCCCGCGCGGCCGCATCAACGACGGACGCCGCCACTGGCGCGAGGAAGGCGAAGCGGGCGACGCACGCGACGTGCTCGACCAGCCGCGCGAACGCGCCAGCCTGGGCGGCGATGCTCGCCGCGGCGGCGGACGCCCGCACCGCGCGCCCGCGGCGCCGCGTGACCCGTTCTTCGACAAGCCCTACGAGCCGGGCGAACCCGACGCGACGCCGGCCTGGGAAGCCGCCGCCAAGGCCACTCCCGCACGCGGCATCTCGAGCAACATCAAGAGCAAGCGCAAGGTTGCCGCGCTGTTCAAGAGCGCCGAGCCGAGCTGACCGGGCGGCTTCCACGTAAAAAAAGCGGCGCTCTCGAGCGCCGCTTTGCATTTCGGCTCAACGCCAGCCGCGGTGCCAGCCGTACTGCGGGTGGTGCCAGCCCCAGCCGTAGCGCGGGTGATAGGCCCAGACAAAGCCGACACCCGGCGAGACATACGTCGGCGCCACGTAGGCCACGCCCGGAGGCGCCGAGTAGACGGGGGCGGCCGGGGCGACCACGCAGCCGGTCAGGACTGCTGCGGCCAGCGTGGCGGCGGACAGGGCAAGGATCGGGACTCTCATGGCGAAGCTCCTTTGATGAGTTGTTGTGCGCTATGCACAACCAACGCTTCGGCCTTTTGCCGGATGACGGCCCTGGCCGCCTTTACCCGGCCTACACAGTGTCACCGCCGTGTTGTGATCCTTTCAAAACGCTTGCACTTCGAGCACGCTGAAATGATGGGTTCCATCGCGTTCCAGCTGCGCCACCAGGCCGTACTCCCAATCGAGATAGGCCTGCATCGCCTCCGCGGGCGCATCGGTGCCTTCGTAGGGCCGGCGGTAGCGGTCGGTGCGCGGTGTCGCAAGGCGTGTTTCGCCGCTCTCGGCTTCGAGGCCTGCGGCAAACCAGGCGGCGTTGCCGCCCGCCAGCACCAGCACTTCGACATCGGCCTTGCCCCGTGCATCGAGCAGGGCGCGGACATCGGCCGCCGCATAGCGCGCGAGCAGGCTGCTGCCGCAGGTCAGCACGTAGCGGCGCGACGCGGGAATGACCGCGTCCAGCGCATGCGCCAGCTGCGCACGAATCGCATACCACGCGCCCGGGATGTGGCGCCGGACATAGTTGGCGCTCGTGGTCACGTCGATCACCGCGGTGCCGGACGACGGCTGCCCAAGCAGCGCGGAGAGTTCGCCAGGCGTGATCTCCGCCACCACGGCCGCGACGGGCGGGTAGGCGGGCGCGGGGGGCTCCTTCTCGCTGAATGCCGCGGCCTCGGGCACGGCGTGCGGCACATAGGCCTCCCATCCCATCTGTGCGAGCCAGGAGGCGCTCATCGATGCGCGCACTCCGTCGTCGTCCACCAGCACGATGCGTGCGCCGCGTACCGGCACCTGGTGATCGGTCTCCTGCACCAGCTGGCCGCCGGGCGCGTTCGCAAAGCCCGGCAGATGGCCCGCGGCGTATTCCTCGGGCGTGCGCACGTCGAAGCGGTACACGGTGCGTCCTGGCGCCTCCAGTGTCTGCAGCGCGGCCAGGTCGATGCGCCGCACGCCGGCCGCGTCGGCCACGCGGCGCGCATCGGCCTGCGCCTGTGCGCGATGCGCGTCGGACACCGCGGCGGGCGCCTGCCGGCCGGCGCCGTGGTCCAGCACCTGGCCCGCCAGCTTCCAGCCGATCGTGCCGTTGCGCAGCGCCGCCACCGGGTTCGGAATGCCGGCGTTCACCAGCGACTGCGTGCCGATGATGCTGCGCGTGCGGCCCGCGCAATTCACGATCACCCGAGTGGCCGGGTCGGGCGCCAGCTCGCGCACCCGCAGCACCAGTTCCGCCCCGGGCACGCTGGTGGCCGACGGAATGCTCATCGTCTGGTATTCGTCGAAGCGGCGCGCGTCGAGCACCACCACGTCGGCCCGGGCATCGATCAGCGCCTTCACCTCGGGTGCCGACAGGGACGGCGTCTGCCGCTCGTGCTCGACCAGTTCGCCGAAGGACTTGCTCGGCACGTTCACGTCGCGGAACAGTTCGCCGCCCGCCTTGCGCCAGCCCTCGAGGCCGCCGTCGAGCAGATGGACGTGGGTGTAGCCCAGCGCGGCGAATGCCTTGGCGGCCAGCGGCGCGAGGTCGGTGCCGCCGTGTTCGCCGTACAGCACGATCAGCGTGTCGCGCCGCGGAATGCGTCGCCATGCTTCGATCTCGATGCGCGAGAGCGGCAGGTTCGCGGCCCACAGCGGGTGTTCCTGCGCGAACGGGTCTTCCTCGCGCACGTCGAGCAGCGCGGTTTCTTCGCGGGACAGCAGGCGCTCGCGCACGGCGGCGAAGGACAGGAGGGGAAAGGAAGCAGTCGTCATGCGGCGGTCGGCGAGGATCTGAGTTCGGCGCTGCGGTCCCACAGGTTGGGCAGCAGCGTGTTGGAGTATCCGGAGACGAAGGGCTTGCGTCCGCCCTCCGGCGGGTAAGTATGACGCCGCACGGCGCCGATGTTCGCGCCGTAGACGTGGATGCTGATCGACACCCGGTCCGCATGCGCGTTGTGCACGCGGTGCAGGTCGCCGACGGTGGGCGACACCGCTTCCACGTCGCCGGCATCGAGCCGCACCGCCTCGCCCTTCGGCTGTGCACGGCCTTGCGCATCGAGCGCATGGCCCTGGCTGTACTCGGCACCGCGCAGCATGCCGATCAGTCCCCACACCGTGTGGTCGTGCACCGGCGTGGCCTGCCCCGGCCCCCACACGAAGCTCACGACCGAGAAGCGCTCGGTGCTGTCCGCATGCAGCAGGAACTGCTGGTAGCGCGTCGGGTCGGGTTGCGCGAATGCCTCGGGCAGCCAGTCGTCGCGCGCCACCAGCGTGCGCAGCAGCGCGCCGCCCTCCGAAAGAATGCGGGGCTCGTCGGGTGCGCCGTCGAGCAGCCGGCCGAAGGCGCCGACGAATTCGCGAAGCGGCGCGATCATGCGGCGCGCTTCCAGAGCTGCGTGTCGGTGATCGCGCGCACGTCCACCCGCACCGGCAGGATGCCGTCGCGCGCCGAGCGGTCGGCCACGACCTGCAGCGCGGCGATGTCCGCCTCGCTCACCGGCCGCCCCGCCACCGACGCCCGCGCGGTGATGATGCGGGAAGCCTCGATCGGCAACCGCGTGAGCTGGCTGTATGCCTGTGCATAGGCCTCGGGGTTGGCCAGCGCCCAGTCGCCCGCGCGGCCCAGCCGGTCGAGGAACTGCACGATGGCCGCGCGCCGGGCCGGGTCGGCCAGCGAATGTTCGCTCGCGGTGATGAAGCCCAGCGCGGTGTTGATGCCGCGCCCGTCGCGCAGGATGCGCCCGCCCTGCTGCACCGCGATGGCGTAGTACGGATCGAAGATGGCCCAGGCGTCGATCTGCCTCGATGCGAAGGCGGCGGCGGCATCGGTCGGCAGCACGAACTTCACCGTCACCTCGTCGCGCTTCACGCCAGCCTCCTCGAGCGCGCCGTACAGCTGGTATTGCGAGATGCTGCCGCGCGCCGACGACACGATCACCGTCTTGCCGCGCAGGTCTGCCACGCTGCGCAGCGGCGAATCGGCCTGCACCACGATGCCCAGCGAATCGGCCTTGCCGACGCGGGTGGCGACGATCTTCAGCGGCGTCTTGCCGACGGCGGCGGCCAGCACCGGCAGGTCGCCGGCCATGGCCGTGTCGACCGCCGCGCCGCGCTGCGCCTCGAACAGCGGCGCGGCGCCCTGGAAGTTGGCCCAGCGATAGGCGAATGGCGCGCCTTCGAGCGCGCGCGAGGCCTCGAACAGCGAGCGCAGGCCGCCGGCCTGGTCGCCGAGGACCAACGTGGCCTGCGGCGGCGTTTGCGCAAATGCACGCAGCGAACCGGTGGCGGCCAGCGACAGCGCGGCGCCCTGCTTGAGCCAGCCGCGGCGCGAGGCCCTGGAGAAGAGCAGGGACGTCATGCGGCGCCTCCCGAAGGCAGCAGCGCGCGCTTGCCCGCTGCAACCAGGATCGCGTCGTTCTGCGGCGTATGGATGCGGCTGCACAGCACGTCGCGGTAGTGCCGCTCCAGCGGGTTGTGCCTTGTCAGGCCATGGTTGCCGCTGAGCTGCAGCGCGAGTTCGACCGCACGCACCGCATTGCCCGTCACCGTGTATTTCAGCAGGCCGCTGTCGGCCGCGGGTTGCGCCTGGCCGTCGTCGACGGCGGCGGTGGCGTCGTCGAGCAGCACGCGGTTGGTTCGCAGCAGCGCTTCGATCTCGCCCACGTGCTCCTGCACGCGCGGCAGGCTCGCGAGCGGCGCGCCGAGACTGCCGGGCGCGCGCTCGTTCAGGAAGCCGACCAGCCAGTCGCGCGCGGCCGTGGCCACGCCGTCGTAGAGGGTGCCGAGCAGCACGGTCATCCAGGCCTGCTGCGTGGCGTGGGCGTCGATGTCGGTCTGGCTGCCGGCGTCGGGCGCCCAGTCGGCCGGCGCGCGCAGGTCGACCGCGTGGTCCGCGCCGACGGCGACGTTCTCGAACACCACCTCGTGGCTGCCCGAGGCCCGCAGGCCCAGGTGGTCCCAGCTGGCGATCACGCGCACGCCGGTCGCCTGGCGCGGCACCAGGAACACGCCGGTGCGCGGGGCGGGCTCGTCGGTGCGGGCCCACACCGCGAGCCAAGAGAGGCCCTCGATGCCGGTGGTGTAGAGCTTGTGGCCGTCGATCTTCCAGCCGTCGGCATCGCGCCGCGCCACGGTGGCCGGCAGGCCGCCGCGCGCGGGGGAGCCCAGCGCGGGCTCCACGCGCAGCGCGTTGATCAGCGCGCCGTGATCCACCGCGTCGCGCGCGACGCGTTCGCGCAGGTGCGGCGGCCAGCGGCTGTCGCCGCGCGTCAGCGCGTGGTGCTGCAGATAGGTCATGGTGAGGATCAGCGCGGTGGCCGGCTCGCCGCGCGACACGGCCGCGATCACGCGCTGCGCCGTGGCCAGCGTGGCGCCGCCGCCACCGTAGGCGGCGGGCGCCACCAGGCCGATCAGGCCGTGCGCCTGCAGCGCGTCGAAGTTCTCGCGCGGGAAAGCGCCGCTGTGGTCGTGATCGGCCGCGGTGGCGGCGAATCGGGCCGACAGCTGCGCCAGCAGCGCGGGCGCGGCCAGGCCGCCCGGGGGCGTGGATGGATGTTCCCCGGCCGTGGCCGAGGGGCGTCGCAAAGGGAGTGCACTCATGGTTGCGGACGGTAGCCGGCCGGCCGGCGCCGTAAAACGATGCATCCCGCATATGCAAACTCGTTTTTCTGTGTTTGCATCCGTGCCGCCTCTGGGTACGGTCCGGTGCATGAAACCAGATCTCTCGTTGGAACGGCGCCGGCTGCTGCAGGCAGCCGCCGCATGGGGCGCGGCGGCTTCGGCCGGCTGGGCCCGGGCCGCCGCGCCATCGGCCGACCTGTCGGGCGTCACGCTGCGCGTGGGCACGTACAAGGGGCTCTGGCGGCCGCTGCTGGCGGCATCCGGCCAGGCCAACACGCCCTACAGGATCGACTGGCGCGAGCTCAACAACGGCGTGCTGCACATCGAGGCCATCAACGGCGACGCGCTCGACCTGGGCTCGGGCAGCGAGATCCCGCCGGTGTTCGCGGCGCGGCAGAAGTCCAGCGTGCGGCTGGTGGCCGTGACGCACGAAGACCTGAACAACCAGGCCACGCTGGCGCGCAAGGACGCGCCGATCCGCACCATCGCAGATTTCAAGGGCAAGCGCGTGGGTTATGTGCGCGCCACCACCTCGCACTACTACCTGGCCAAGCAGCTGGCCGAGGCGGGCCTGTCGTTCAGCGACATCCAGGCCGTGAGCCTCACGCCGTCGGACGGCCTCTCGGCCTTCGCGCGGGGCGATCTGGATGCCTGGGCCATCTACGGCTACAACGGCCAGCTTGCGCGCACGCAGTACGGCGCGCGCACCATCAAGACCGGCGTGGGCTACCTGTCGGGCAACTTTCCCATCTACGCCAACCCGCGCGCGCTGGACGACGCACCGCGCCGTGCCGCGCTGGCCGACCTGCTGCAGCGCCTGCAGCGCGCCTTCGCGTGGAGCAACGGCAACTTCCTGGCGTATGCCCGCGCGCAGTCGGCCGAGACGCGCGTGCCGGTGGGCGACATCGTCGAGCTCTTCAACGGCCGCAGCGGCGACTACAGCCTTGGCCCCGTCAGCGACGCCGTGGTGCGCAGCCACCAGGACGTGGCCGACACCTTCCTGAAGATCGGCGTGCTCGACGGCCCGGCCGACGTGAAGCCCCTGTGGGACCGCAGCTTCGAGAACCTGCTGCGCCCGCCCGCCGCCTGATTTCCCCCTCCCAACCCAGACAAGGACAACGACATGAGCCAGCCACAGCAAGACGGTGCCGTCGAATTCATCGGCATGATCCAGGGCCAGAAGGTCTCTGAAATCCACGCGGCAAAGGGCCCGGCGCTCGACCGCGACTACGTGCGCGCCTTCGCGCAGGCGCACGAGACCGCCGGCTTCGATCGCGTGCTGGTGCCGCATCACTCGACCAGCCCCGACGCCACGCTCACGGTGGCGCATGCCGCATCGGTGACCGAGCGCATCCACTTCATGCTCGCGCATCGCCCCGGCTTCGTCGCGCCCACGCTGGCGGCGCGGCAGTTCGCCTCGCTCGACCAGTTCAGTGGCGGCCGGCTCGGCGTGCACTACATCTCCGGCGGCTCCGACGAGGAACAGCGCCGCGACGGCGACTGGCTCGACCACGACCAGCGCTATGCCCGCACCGACGAATACCTCGAAGTGCTGCACAAGGTGTGGACGGCCGAGAGGCCCTTCGACCACGAAGGCGCGCACTACCGCTTCCAGAACTCGTTCTCCGAAGTCAAGCCGCTGCAGACGCGCAACGGCAAGCCGCACGTGCCGGTGTATTTCGGCGGGGCCTCGGAGGCCGCGATTCCGGTGGCGGGCAAGTACGCCGACGTGTATGCGCTGTGGGGCGAGTCGCTCGACCAGGCGCGCGAGCTGACCACGCGCGTGCGCGCCGAAGCGGCGAAGCACGGTCGCAGCGTGCGTTTCTCGGTGTCGTTCCGCCCGATCCTGGCGCAGACCGAAGAGGCTGCATGGGCCCGCGCGGAGAACATCCTGGCCGAGACCAAGCGCCTGCGCGTGGTGCAGGGCTACAACCGCGGCGGCCCGCAGCAAAGCGAAGGCGCCAGGCGCCTGCTGGCCGCGGCCGAGAAGGGTTCCCGGGTCGACAAGCGCCTGTGGACGGCCGTGGCGCAGGAGATCGGCGGGCGCTCGAACAGCACCGCGCTGGTCGGCACGCCCGAGCAGGTGGCCGATGCGCTGCTCGACTACTACGACCTGGGCGTGACGACCTTCCTGATCCGCGGCTTCGATCCGCTGGAGGATGCGCTGGACTACGGGCACGAGCTAATTCCGCGCACGCGGGAACTGGCGGCGCAGCGCGCCGCGTCCATCCGCAAAGCCGCCTGATCTGACTTTCTCCCTCCCCCTCTGGGGGAGGGCAGGGGTGGGGGCAGGCGGCGTCGAACGCCGTCATGGCGTTGAAGCTGTCGAGCCCCCATCCCAACCTTCCCCCAGAGGGGGAAGGAGCCAAAACCGAACACGTAGGAAACCCCATGAGCGCCGTTCTCTCCATCGACCGCAACGCCCCCCAGCCGCTGAAGCTCAACCCGAACCCGCAGCAGAAGTACTGGTTCGACCCCGTGCCCCCGCGCCCCACCGTGCAGGCCGAGCGCCGCCATCGGCAGGAGCGCCTGGCCGGTGCCTTCCGCCTGTTCGCGCGCTTCGGCTTCGCGCAGGGGCTGGCCGGCCACATCACCGCGCGCGACCCCGAGTTGACCGACCACTTCTGGGTCAACCCGCTGGGCATCCATTTCTCGCGCATCCGGGTGTCCGACCTGCTGCTCGTCAATTCGAAGGGCGAGACCGTCATCGGCGATCGCCCGCTCAACAAGGCTGCCTTCGCCATCCATGCGGCCATTCACGAGCACAACCCGAAGATCATCGCCGCGGCCCACACCCACTCGACCTACGGCAAGGCCTGGTCCACGCTGGGCCGCAAGCTCGACACCCTCACGCAGGACAGCTGCGTGTTCCACGACGACGTGGCGCTGTTCGACGACTTCACCGGCATGGTGGTCGACACCAGCGAGGGCGAGCGCATCGCGCATGCGCTGGGCGACCGGAAGGGCGCGATCCTCAAGAACCACGGCATCCTGACGGCCGGCCCCACGGTGGAGGCCGCCGCGTGGTGGTACATCGCGCTCGACAACGCCTGCCACACGCAACTGCTGGCCGAGGCCGCCGGCAAGCCGCAGCCCATCGACGAGGCGACCGCGCGCCACACGCACAGCCAGATCGGCGGCCCCGAAGGCGCGATCCACTCCTTCGACAGCCTCTACGAAGGCCTGGTCGAGGCCGAGCCGGAGCTGCTGCTGTGAAGACGAACGCCACCCTTTCCCGCCGCGGCATGCTGCGCGCCGGCGGTGCGGCCGCGGTGGTCGCATCGGGCGGCCTGATCGCCTCGCAGGCCTTCTCGCAGTCGTCGCGCAAGCTGACCTTCGCATGGAACGCTGCCGCTTTCTGCCTGTCGCCCGTGGTCGTGGCGCAGGAGCGCGGCTACTTCGAGCGCAACGGCCTGCAGGTCGAGCTCATCAACTACACGGGCTCCACCGACCAGTTGCTGGAGTCGCTGGCCACCGCCAAGGCCGACGCGGCCGTGGGCATGATCCACCGCTGGCTCAAGCCGCTCGAGGCGGGCTTCGACGTGAAGATCGTCGGCAGCTCCCACGGCGGCTGCGTGCGGCTGGTGGGCGCGAAGAGCGCGGGCGTCACCAACCTTGCGAGCCTCAAGGGCAAGGTCATCGGCGTGTCCGACATCGCGAGCCCGGGCAAGAACTTCTTCTCGATCCTGCTCACCAAGAACGGCATCGATGCCGACAAGGACGTCACCTGGCGCCAGTACCCGGCCGACCTGCTCGATGTGGCGGTGAAGAAGGGCGAGATCCAGGCCATTGCCGACGGCGACCCCAACATCTACCTGATCGAGAAGCGCAACCAGGGCGCCTACGTCGAGGTGGCGAGCAATCTTTCGGGCGAGTACAAGGACAAGGTGTGCTGCATCGTCGGCGCGCGCGGCGAGCTCGTGCGCAAGGACAAGGCGACCGTCGCCTCGCTGGTGCGCGCCATCGCCCAGGCTTCCGACTACGTGGCCGAGAACCCGAACGAGTCGGCCAGGCTCTTCGCCAAGTACTCGCCCAACGTGGCGGTGGAAGACCTGCGTGCGCTGCTGGGCACGCTCACGCACCAGCACCATCCGCTGGGCCGCAAGCTGCGCGACGAGGTCGAGTTCTACGCGCGCGATTTCCGCGGCGTGGGTGTGCTCAAGAAGAGCACGGACCCGGTGCGCTTTGCCGACCATGTTTCCTTCGATCCGCTCGCATGAGCAACCACAGCACGTTCATGACTCTCCATAGTTCACGCCGCCGGTTTCTCGTCCAGGGCGCATCGGTGGCCGCCGCCGTCGCCGCTGTGCCCGCCCTGGTTCACGCACAGGGCCGGCCGGTGCTCAAGGCCGGCGACCAGAAGGGCGGCCTGCGCGCGTTGCTCGAAGCGGCGGGCGGGCTGGAAGGGCTGGGCTACGACATCCAGTGGTCGGAGTTCCCGGCGGCCGCGCCGCTGGCCGAGGCGCTCAATGCGGCCGCGGTCGATTCGGGCCCCATCGGCGACGCACCGCTGATCTTCGCGCTGGCAGCCGGCACGCGCGTGAAGGCCATCGGTGCGAACCGCTCCGACTCCTACGGCACGGCGGTGCTGGTGCGCCCCGATTCGCCGCTGAAGACCGCCGCCGACCTCAAGGGCAGGAGCGTCGCGACCAACCGCGGCTCCATCGGCCACTACGTCACGCTCAAGGCCATCACTTCGGCCGGGCTGAAGCCCGAGGACGTGAACATCCGTTTCCTCGCGCCCGCCGACGCGAAGCTTGCGCTGACGCCGGGCTCGGTCGATGCCTGGGCCACCTGGGAGCCGTACACGGCGCTGGCCGAGGTCAGCAACCATGCGCGGGTGCTCGTCAGCGGGCGCGGGCTGCTGCCGGGCCTGAGCTACCTTGCGGCCACCGACGGCGCCATCGCCGCCAAGCGCCCGGTGCTGCAGGACTTCCTGCAGCGCGTGGTGAAGGCACAGCTCTGGTCGTACCGCAACGTCGACGCCTACTCGGCCGCGCTGGCGCGGATCATCGGCATTCCGCCCGAGGCGGCGAAGCTGCAGTTCGAACGCCGCCAGCAGAAGTGGGTGGCCATCGACGCGCAGGTCATTGCGGACCAGCAGGGGACGGCGGACTTCTACCGGCGGGTCGGCCTCATCAAGCAGCCGCTTGATGTGAAGGGGACGTTCGATACAGGCTTCGGGGTGGCTGGCTAGCTTGCTGCCCCGCGTCGAGCGAGCACCAAGCGGGCCCCGTCTTGTCCGCTTCGAGCGAACACCATGCCGCCGCTGGCTTGCCCGCCTCCAGGGAGCACCACGCGGCCGCGTTCGTGGCCGCCGGCTCGCCGAATTCCTCGACGCACAGGCGCTGCATCTCCTGGTAGGCCGCCTGCAGGGCCTTGGCGTCTTCCTCTCCGCGCAGGCCAAGGTACGGGAAGTGGTGCAGGAAGTAGCCGAAGGTGGCCTCGCAGTCGGCCGCGTACTTTCTCGTGTCGAGAATGTGCATGTGCCAGAACCGGTCCACGTCCTGCTCCGGCGCGAGCGTCAGTTCGGGGTGCCTGGCGTGCAGCATCAGGTAGCGCTTGTAGGCCACCTCCATCCGGTCCGCGTAAGCCGCCGGCCAGCCGTAGCCGTCTTCCTTGCGGCAGGCCTTGAACTTGATCAGCGTGAGGTCGAGCGCCTCAATCGCGGCGATCGTCTGCGCCAGGGTCCTGGCTTGGGTGGAATGAGGCATGAATGCTCCTGTTGAGTGACTGGAAGGTCCGGGCGAACGTGCCCGGGGACGATTGCTCCGAAGATCCGGCCGTCAGGCCGCCACCGACGGAACAAACTGGTTGCGCAGGTGACGCGCCATGAAATCGCGCACCTCGTCGCAGGTCACGGGCTTGCACAGCCAGTAGCCCTGGGCCTCGTCGCATTCGTGGCTGCGCAGGTAGTCGAGCTGGGCCATGGTCTCGATGCCCTCGGCCACCACCTTCATCCGCAAGCCGTGGGCCAGGGTGATGATGCCGTCGATGAGCGCTCGCGCGTCGGCGTCGCGCGTCAGGTCGTTGATGAAGGAGCGATCGATCTTCACCGTCGACAGCGGGAAATGCTTCAGGTAGGAAAGCGAGGAGTAGCCCGTTCCGAAATCGTCGATGGCCAGGCCGATGCCCATGTCCCGGATGGTGCGCAGCAGCTTCGTCGCATGCTCGGGGTTCGCCATCACCGCGCCTTCGGTGATCTCCAGCTCCAGCAGCGCTGGCTCCAGGCCCGAGGCTTCCAGCGCGGCCCGTATGTCGGCGATGAGCGTGCGGCTTTCGAACTGGCGCGGCGACAGATTGACGCTCACGAGCACCGCAGGCAAGCCGGATTTCTGCCACGAACGCGAATCGGCGCATGCCTGCTCCAGCGCCCACTTGCCCATGGACACGATCAGGCCGGTCTCTTCGGCGATCGGGATGAACTGTGTCGGCGAAATCGTGCCCAGAAGCGGGTGGTGCCAGCGCATCAGGGCCTCGACACCGGAGATGTGCTGGCTCTGCAGGTTCATCTTCGGCTGGTAGTACATCTCCAGCTCGCCACGCTCCTGGGCATGGCGCAGCGCGCTTTCGAGCATCAGCTGTTCGGTGCTCCGTGCATTCATCTTCGCCGCGTAGAACCGGTAGGTGTTGCGGCCCTTTTCCTTGGCGCGGTACATCGCGGTGTCGGCGTTTTTCAGCAGCGCCTCGGCGTCGTTGCCGTTCTCCGGATAGAGACTCACACCGACGCTGGCACTGACGTGCAGTTCGCGTCCCTCGATGACGAACGGCGCTGCGCAGCAGGCCAGTACTTTCTCGGCAAGCACCTCGGCATCCTTCGTGGCGGACAGGTTCTCCAGCAGCAGCACGAATTCGTCGCCGCCAAAACGCGCCACGACGTCGGTGTCGCGCAGCAGCGCCGTCAGGCGCTCGCCGCAGATCCTGATCATCTGGTCGCCCACGCCGTGGCACAGCGTGTCGTTGATGTGCTTGAAGCGATCCAGATCGACGAACATCACCGCGAACGGCTTCTGCTGGCGGTTGCTGCGCCTGATGGCGTGGGCGAGCTCGTGCTGCAGCGCGGCGCGATTGAGCAGCCCGGTCAGCTCGTCGTGGCTGGCGATGAAGCGAAGGCTCCGCTCGGCCAGCTTGCGCTGCTTGTACTGGGCGATCTGCAAGGTGATCACGCGCAGGGATTCCAGCGTCTCGGCGTCGGCTACCTGCGGATTGGAGCCGAACAGCTCCAGCGCCGTGGTCGTGTCGGCGGTGGTGATCGGCACGATGAGCCCGGCGGCCAGTCCGGCCTGGCGGGCCATTGCATCGCGCACGAAATGGCCCGGAGCCGCCAGCGTGTCGATGCGCACGACGCCGCCGATTCCCCATGCGCGGCCCAGCGAACCTTCGCTCGGCCGGTAGGTGAGCGTGCGGCTGGCGTCGACGAATTGCCGCAGCGCCGGGTCGTCGCCGGCATGCCAGGCTGCGGCACAGCGAGCCTGGCCGTCTTCGCCGACGCTCCACAACGCGCCGCAGTCCCAGCGCAAGTCGGTGCATACCGCCTCCAGCGCCAGCGCGATCACCGTCTCGGTCCTGCCGTCGCCGGCGAGCAGCCTGGCGATCCTGTATTCGAGCTTCTGGCGCAATGCGTCCTTGCGCAGCCGCGTGGCGTCGCGCACGGTGCCGCGCACCCATCGCCTGCCTTCATCTTCGGCCGACTGAGCGATGACATGGAGCCAGCGTTCGGTGCCGTCGGGCAGGCACAGGCGGTGCTCGAATTCGCTGCGTTCCGTGGACTGGGAGGCCCAGGCGATCCGCTGTTCCACCTCGGGGCGTTCCGTGGCTGGAACGCGCGAGAGCAGCGCTTGAAGATCCGGCTGCGAGGCTTCGGTCTCGAAGCCCAGGATGCGCCGGGCTTCTTCGGAGCACTGCAGGGCGCCGGTCTCGGGATCGAGGATCCAGCTTCCCAGGCTTGCCAGGTGCTGGGCTTCCTCCAGCTGCCGCTCGCTCCTGCGAAGGTGGTGGGTCATCTCGTTCGCCAGGACCTGGGCCCGGCTGCGCGAGGCGGTCAGCGAGAGGACGATGCCGGCAAGCAGCATGCTGGTGGCCAGGCCGCCGAGGACGATGAGCCACGGGATGGCCTTGTCGAGCGGGCCGAAGACCTGGGTCTCGTCCTGCTCGACTTCCACCAGCCAGGAGCGGCCGCCCAGCTCGAAGCCGAGCATCCGCTCGAGGCCGCGCTCCGCAGCGGCGGCGGGCTTCGCCGAGGCCGCGCTGTCGAACAGCAGTTGCCGCTCGCCGAACGAGGTCGGCGTGACGAACCGGGTCTCCACGCGCGTTCCGATCGCACCCCGGCCCGGCCCGGCATCGATCAGGCGCAGGCGGGGCGCCCTGGCGGGGTCGGCCCTGGCCACGTCGCCCAGCATTCCTGCGACGCTGAAACCCGCGCCGACCGAACCGGCATAGGCACTGCGCCGCTGCTCGAGCGTGTCGAGCGGTCGTCCTGCGCGATAGACCGGCAGCCGCATCGCCAGTCCGATGTCGGACTCGCGGCCCGGGATGCGCACCTTGCGGCCCGACATGACGAGCCCGCCGGTGTCGCGCCCCTGCTCGAGCGCGTCTCCCCTGTCGGGCATCGCACCCAGGTCGTTGCCGAGCAGCTTCTCGTTGCCGGCCTGCGGCTCGATGTAGATCAGCGGGTAGTAGGTGGCGCGCTCTCCGGGCGGCTTGATGGCGAAGCCGGCGGCCACGCCGGTGTCCAGGCTCGCATCGCCGCGGACCTGTTCCTCGAAGGACTGCCTTTCGCTGGCCGCGACCAGCGGCGCGTAGTTGACAGCCTGGAAGCCGGGGTAGGCGCGCGCCAAGTTCAATCCCGCGACGTAGTCCCTGAAGTCGCTCCGGGTCACGGGATCGGAGGTGTTGAACCGCGCGCGCAGGCCGATCAGGACGGCGATGTAGTCATCGAAGCGGGCTTCGACCTTGCGTGCCAGATCGAGGGCGGCGGCATCGAAGTGCGCCTGCGCGCTGCGCGCGATTTCCTGGCGGGCGGACACGCCGAGGGCGATCGAGAGCGCCGTGCCGACCACGAAGATCGATACCGGCAAACGGATCCTGACCCACACGGACAATGACATCGGACTTGATCCTGTCGTTGACACAGGCCGCTCAGCTCTGCGTGCAGCAGCGTGCATCGTTGGCGCAATGTATCTGGCTGGCGCAAGAGCGTCACGCTATTTGTCTCGGCGCAAGCCGGGCCGTGCACCGGCGAGATATTTGAATGCTTAAGAATTAATTTTGTTGTAGAGGCTTTGCGTCGAGCGACGAAACGTAGCCAAGTCCAAGACTCGCGTAGATGCGTCCCCCGGAGGCGCGGTGCCGCTGGATAGAGTCGTTGCATGACTTCCGCCACCGACACCCTCTACGCCATCGCCCCCGCGCCCGTCCACTCGCTGCCCATCCAGGGCGAGCGCGCGCGCTTCCCGGTCAACCGCATCTTCTGCGTGGGCCGCAACTACTCCGAACATGCCCGCGAGATGGGCCACAACCCCGACCGCGAGCCGCCGTTCTTCTTCATGAAGCCGGCCAGCGCCATCGTCGCGGACGGCGGCGAGTTCGCCTACCCCACGCTGTCGAAGGACGTGCACCACGAGATCGAACTGGTGGTCGCGCTCAAGACCGGAGGATCGGACATCGCCACTTCGGACGCGCTCGCCCACGTGTACGGCTATGCCGTCGGCCTCGACATGACCCGCCGCGACCTGCAGTCCGAGGCCAAGAAAATGGGCCGCCCGTGGGACACCGGCAAGGCCTTCGACGGCTCCGCGCCCTGCGGCGAACTGGTGCCCGTGGCCCGGGCCGGCCATCCCGCGGCGGGCGAGATCCGCCTCGAAGTGAACGGCGCCCAGCGCCAGGTCGGCGACCTGGGCGACATGATCTGGAACGTGCCCGACACCATCGCCTACCTGTCGACCCTGTTCACCCTGCAGCCCGGCGACCTGATCTTCACCGGCACGCCCGCCGGCGTGGCGGCCGTGCAGCGCGGCGACCGCATGCGCGGCACCGTGGCGGGCGTCGGCGCGCTGGAGGTCGTGGTCGTCTGAGCCTGAAGGCGGCCCGCGCGCCGGGCTGGAAGTTGGCGTACCCTCGCGGCCAGAAGCCTGCCGCCACGCCAGCCCCGATGCGCCCCTCTCATCCCACGTCCGTACGCACCTACGGCATGCACGAGCGTGCCGACCACCTCGACTTCGACATCCGCTTCCAGGGCGCGCGCAACGAACTCACGCTGCCGCACCGGCATGCGTACTTCCAGATCCAGATCGGCATCGAAGGGCATTCGCGGCAGGCCATCGGCGGCGAGGTGCGCCCCTTCGGACCGCGCCACCTGAGCTTCGTGCTGCCGTACCGCGTGCACGTGATTCCGCATCCGCCCGAGGCGCTGTACTGCATCGTCAACTTCGACCAGCGCTTCCTGTGGCCCGAGCTCGACGTCGATGCGCTCGACCTCGACGACGTGCCGCTCTCGCGCTACCCCGACCTCGCGCCCTTCTTGTTCCAGGAGTACGTCGACTTCGCCTTCGATGAGGCCGACTTCGCACGCATCCGCGGCTGGCTCGACGAGCTGCATGCGCTGAACGCGGGCCGCAGCTTCGGCGCCAAGATCGCCATGCGCGGCATCGTGCAGCAGATCATCGCGCTGGCCTGCATGCGGCAGGAGCAGGCGCTGATGCGGCTCTCGCTGCAACATGACGGCAAGACCTCGCAGCACGACGCATTGCAGCGCGTGGTGCGCTACGTGCGCGACAACCTCGACAAGCCTCTCTCGCTCACCGATGCGGCCGCTGCGGCATTCCTGTCGCCCAACTACCTGGCCAACCTGCTGCGCAAGGAGACCGACCGCACCTTCACCGACCTGGTGACCGAGCGGCGCATCGAGCGCGCGAAGGAACTGCTGTCGTCCACCTCGCTGCTGGTGCGGGAGATCGCGCACCAGTGCGGCTTCGCGGACGAGGCGTACTTCAACCGGCGCTTCCGGCAGTGGGTGGGCGTCACGCCGCGCAGTTTCCGGCGTGCGCATGTGGTGAACGCGCGCTAGCTGGCTGTCTGGCCGGCGACATCCGCCGCCCGCGCCAGCATCGACAACCGCTTGACCAGCGGTTCGAACAATTCCGCCGGCGTATTGCCATACCCCAGCACCAGCCCGTTGTCCGAAGGCTGCGGCTGCATGGCAAAGGCCGACAGCGGGGAGGGCGCGATGCGGTGCCGCAGCGCCTCGGCGGCGATCCTGCGGTCTTCGAAGCGTGCCGGCAGCCGCACCGTGAGATGCAGGCCGCAGTAGCCGCCCTCGATCTCGTGGGGCACCTGCAGGTGCCTTTGCAGCGCGAGTCGCAGCGCCTGTTGCCTGTCGCGGTACAGCCGGCGCATGCGGCCGAGGTGCCGGCTGAACTGTCCGCTCTCGATGAAGTCGGCCATGGCCAGCTGCTCGTGGCGATGGCCGCCGCGCAGCATTTCTTCCATGGACGCCTGCACGGCCGGCATCAGTCGAGTCGGCACGACCAGGAAGCCGAGCCGCAGCGACGGGAACATGGTCTTGCTAAAGGTGCCGACGTAGAGCACGGGCGCCTCTTCCACCAGCCCCTGCATCGCGCCGATGGGTTCGCCGGTATGGCGGAACTCGCTGTCGTAGTCGTCCTCGATGATCCAGGCGCCGTGCGCGCGTGCCTGCGCAATCAGCGCGAGCCGGCGCGAGATGCCGAGCACCGCGCCGCCGGGATACTGGTGCGAAGGCGTGGTGTAGATCAGCCGGGGCGGGTGTCTCACCCAGTCGCGCTCGCTCACGCACAGGCCCTCGGAATCGACCCGCAGCGGCACGATGCGCATGTCGCCCGCGTGCATGGCGGCTTTCACGCCGCGGTAGCCGGGGTCTTCGACCCAGCCGGTCTCGCCGGGGTTCGACAGCAGCCGCACGCACAGCGAGATGGCCTCCTGCGCGCCTTCGCAGATGACCACCTGGTGCGGCTCGCAGCGCACGCCGCGCGCGATCGACAGGTGCCGCGCGATGGCCGCGCGCAGCGGCGGCTCGCCCAGCGGGTCCCCATAGCCCAGGGCCGCGGGGCCGGCGGCGCGGATCGCGCGGTCGAGCGCGCGCCGCCATGCAGCCGCCGGAAAGTGCGACAGCGCGGGCACGCCCGGCCGCAGCGCCATGTCGGCGTCGGCGCGCGAGACGGCAGGCTTGATCTTCGAGAGGCGCAAGGCGGTTCCCGGCACGGCGCCTGCCTTGCCGGCGCGCCTGGGCGGCAGGGCCGGCGAGGAGAGCTCGATCACGCGCGTGCCCTGGCGGTCGGGCTGCACATAGCCTTCGGCGGCAAGGTGCTCGTAGGTCGCGGTAACGGTGTTGCGCGAAATCGCGAGGGACTCGGCCAGGGCGCGCGAGCCGGGCAGCCGGCTGCCGGGTGCGAGGCTGCCGTCGAGGATGGCGCGCTTGAGCCGGTCGTACAGCTGGCGCTGCATCGAACCCGCCTCGCGGCCCTTGGCGAGCGGGGTGTCCAGCAGGGCAGCAGGTGAGAGAGAAGGCCGTGGCACCATGAAATGATAAGAACGTGGAGCTTTTGCTGGAGCCAGCATGCGGGTACTTTACATACCCCGACCCGGTGGTCGTTCCTGTTTTTTTCCGAAAGACGCCTCATGCTTGCCCGCCACAACGACTTCGGCCAGTCCATCGGCCCCGAACTGCCCGGCTGGACGCCACGTCCCCTGCCGCCGCGCCGCGCCCTCGAGGGCCGCTTCTGCACGCTCGAGCCGCTCGATGCCGCCAGGCATGCCGACGACCTGCACGCGGCCTACGCGCTGGCGCCCGACGGCCGCGACTGGACCTACCTGGGCATCGAGCGCCCCGCCGACGTCGGCACCACCCGGGCCTACGTCGAGCGCATTGCCAGCAGCACCGACCCGATGCATTTCGCCGTGATCGACAGGCAAAGCGGCCGTGCCGTCGGTTCGCTGGCGCTGATGCGCATCGACCCCGCCAATGGCGCCATCGAGGTCGGCACGGTCAACTTCTCGCCGTTGCTCAAGAAGACGCCGATGGCCACCGAGGCCCAGTACCTGCTGATGAAGCTCGTCTTCGATGAACTCGGCTATCGGCGCCACGAATGGAAGTGCGACGACTTCAACGAACCCTCGAAGCGCGCGGCCTTGCGGCTGGGCTTCCAGTACGAAGGCCGTTTCCGCCAGGCGGTGGTCTACAAGGGCCGCGGCCGCGACACGGCCTGGTTCTCGATCATCGACAGCGAATGGCCGGCGCTGCGCACCGCGTTCGAGCGCTGGCTTGCGCCCGGGAACTTCGACGCGCAGGGACGCCAGCGCATGTCGCTCGACAGGTTCCGGCTGCCTTCCTGAGGTTCAGGACGCGCAGGCCTGGCGCTACTTGCCCGGCTTCTGCGACTGCTCGCAATCGACCTGGATCAACTCGCGCTCGTCCAGCGTCGCGCCGATGCGCACCGCGCTCAGGCAGCCGCCCCACACGCAGCCGGTGTCGGTCGAGAGCAGATCGGGACGCGAGAGCCAGCCCAGCGTCGACCAGTGGCCGAAGGCGATCGTTGCCCTGGCGGTCTTGCGGCCGGGCACGTCGAACCACGGCATGTAGCCTTCGGGCGCGGTGGCGGCACTGTCCTTGGCCTCGAACTCCATCACGCCGTCGGCCGTGCAGAAGCGCAGCCGCGTCAGCGCATTGACGATGGCGCGCAGGCGGGCGCTGCCGGTGAGCGTGTCTTGCCATTGCGCCGGCTCGTTGCCGTACATCGACAGCAGGAATTCGCCCAGCGCCGGGCCGCGCAGCACCGATTCCACCTCCGCGGCCAGCGCCAGCGTTTCGCCCACTGTCCATTGCGGCAGTACGCCCGCATGCACCATCAGCAGGTCGCCGCCGCCGATGCGCATGTGCAGCGCCATATGCTGGCGGCGCACCCAGTCGAGCAGCGCTTCGCTGTCGGGTGCGGCCAGCAGTTCGGCCAGGGTGTCCTTGCGGCCGGCCTTGCGCGCACCGTGCGACACGCCCAGCAAGTGCAGGTCGTGGTTGCCCAGCAGGCTCAGCGCCGAGGCACCGTAGCCCTGCACGCGGCGCAGCACGGCGAGCGAGTCGGGCCCCCGGTTCACCAGGTCGCCGAGCAGCACGATGGTGTCGCGGCTCGGGGAGAAATCGATCTTCTGCAGCAGCCGCCCGAGGGGGGCGTCGCAGCCTTGCAGGTCGCCAATCAAGTAAAGTGACATTCCCTCATTCTCCCCCTCAGTTCATGGATGTCTTCCTGCTGGCCTTGCTGACGACGCTCAATGCGGCGTTCGCAATGTCCGAAATGGCCCTTTCCACCAGCCGCCGCGCACGCCTCGCGGCCTTGGCCGAAACGGGAGACGCCGGCGCCGAGGCGGCGCTCAAGCTGATGGAGTCGCCGACGCAGTTCCTGTCCACGGTGCAGATCGGCATCACCTCCATCGGCATGCTGAGCGGTATCGTCGGCGAGGCGGCCTTCGCGGCGCCGCTCGCGGTGTGGATGGAATCGGTCGGCATGGGCGCCGGCACCGCCAGCGTGGTGTCCACCGCGGTGGTCGTCACCTGCATCACCTTCTTCACCATCATCTTCGGCGAGCTGGTGCCCAAGCGCATCGGCCAGCTCTACCCCGAGCCGGTGGCGCGCTTCGTGGCGCGCCCCATGCGCGGACTGGCCAAGGCGGCCAAGCCATTCGTGTGGCTGCTGGCGGGCGCTACGGCCGCCACGCTGAGGCTGCTGCGCATCGACGCCAATGCGGCCCGCTCGGTGACCGAGGAAGAAATCTCGGCCAGCCTCGAAGAGGGCGTGGACGCCGGCGTCATCGAGCAGCATGAGCACCAGATGGTGCGCAATGTGTTTCACCTCGATGACAGGCGCCTGTCGTCGCTCATGATTCCGCGCGCCGACATCGAATGGCTCGATGCCTCGTTCACCGTGCGGCAGGCGCTGCAGAAGGTGGCGGACGCGGCTGCGCTCAACCTCGTGCATTCCTGGTATCCGGTGTGCCGCAATTCGCTCGACGACGTGGTCGGTGTGATCAGCGTGGCCCACCTGCTGCGGCTGGGCGCCGCGCACACCGGCGTGCTGGGCCAGGAAGCGACGCCCGCGGTGTTCGTGCCCGAGACCCTCACCGGCATGGAACTGCTCGAGCAGTTCCGCGAGCGCGCCGGGCGCCTGGTGTTCGTGGTCGACGAATACGGCGTGGTGCAGGGCCTCATGACCCCGCGCGATCTGCTCGAAGCCATCACCGGCGAACTGCAGCCCGGCATGCAGACCGACGCATGGGCGCGCGAGCGGCCCGACGGCGTGTGGGAGCTCGACGGCCTCATGCCGGTGTCCGAATTGCGCGCGCGCCTTGGCATCCGCGAGCTGCCCGATGAAGAGCGGGGCCGCTACAACACCGTGGCCGGCCTGCTCATGTCCGTGTCCGGCCACCTGCCGGAGGTCGGCGAGCACATCGATTGCGCCGGCTGGTGCTTCCAGATCGTCGCGCTCGAAGGCCGCCGTATCGACCGCGTGCTGGCATCGCCCGATCCGGCGGTGGCGCCCGAGGCCGAGTAGGGCGCGGCTCATGCTGTCGCTGCTTGCTCTCAGCTGTCCGCAATGCTCTGCGCCGCTGCCGCGGGCTGCCCGCTGGCGCACCGTCGACTGCAGCTATTGCGGCGCCACCATCGTGCGCGGCGAGGAAATCGTCGAGCGCGAGAGTTTCCGCGCCGCATGGCGCAGGGCGAACGCCGATGTGCCCGGCGGGCGCGTTCTCGCATGGCGCGGCACGCGCTTCCGCGTGCTGGCCCCGCTGGCCACCGGGGAGCACAGCGAGGTGCTGCTGGCGGAGCGCCTGGGCGCGCTGCCCGAACGCGTGACCATGAAATTGGCCCGCGACAGCGCAGCCAACGGCGTGCTGCTGCGCGAAGCCTCGGTGCTCCAGGCCTTGCAGGACCTGTCGGTTCCGGGCGCCGCCTACTTCACGCGCCGGCTGCCGCAACCGGTGGGCACGGGCGTCGCCGAAGGGCTGGGTGACGGCGCCCGCCAGGCGCTGGTGCTGCGCCATCCGACCGGCTTCTGGGGCAGCCTGCAGGACGTGGCGCGTGCCAACCCGCAAGGCATCGACCCGCGCCATGCCGTGTGGATCTGGCGTCGCGTGCTGGAGGTGCTGTCCTTCGTGCACGGCGCCGGCTGGACGCATCGCGGCCTGTCGCCTGCGCATGCGCTCGTGCATCCGCGCGACCACGGCGTGCTGCTCATCGGCTGGTCGCGCGCACAGCATGCCGCCGGCGCGGCCCATGCCGCCGCCGCCGCGCGAGACCTCATGCAGGCCGCGTGGGCCGTGCGTGCCCTGCTGCATGGCGGCGAGGGTGACGAGGCCGACGCCCCGGGCTTCGGCGCGCACACTCCCGCGCCGCTCGCCGCGCTGCTGCGCCAGTGCAGCGAAGACGCCAACGCCTGCGAACGGCTCGGCGCGCAAGGCATCGAGCAAGCCCTCTCCGCGGCCTCGCGCGAAGCTTTCGGTGCGCCGCAGTTCGTCCATTTCGATCCCGCGCCGCACCGCGGCGCCTGACCCCCTCAATTTCCTTTCGCATCAAGGAGTCACTACATGGGCTACGGAAACTACTCGCATGCCGCCCACACGGCACTCATCGCCGACCGCGCCGCCAAGCCCGGCGCCGAGGTCTTCACCCAGCGCTCCACCCATCCGCTGATGAACCCGCAGGGGCTCAAGGTACGCGAGTCGCGCGACAACGCCGACCACCCCAACTCGCTGGGCATCGTCTTCGCGCTCGACGTCACCGGTTCCATGGGCGACATCCCGCAGACCCTGGCGCGCAAGGAGCTGCCCACCTTCATGAAGCTGCTCACCGACTGCGGCGTGGCCGACCCCCAGCTCATGTTCATGGCCATCGGCGACGCCACCTCGGACCATGCGCCGCTGCAGGTGGGGCAGTTCGAATCGACCGCCAACCTCATGGACCAGTGGCTCACCTGGAGCTACCTCGAAGGCGGCGGGGGCGGCTCCGGCGAGGAGAGCTACGAGCTGGCCTTCTATGTCATGGCCCAGCACACCGACATGGACTGCTGGGTCAAGCGCAAGAAGCGCGGCTATCTGTTCGTCACCGGCGACGAGCTGCCGTACCCCGCCGTGTCGCGCCATCAGGTGGAAGGGCTGATCGGCGAGAAGCTCGACGAGGACATCCCCATCGAGGAGGTCATTGCCGCAGCGGCCGAGACCACGAACCTGTTCTTCCTCATTCCCGATGCGCAGCGCCGCCGCCGCTGCGAAGGCCGCTGGCGCGAGCTGCTGGGCGATCACGTCATCTGCATGGATTCGCCCGACGACGCCTGCGCCGTGGCCGCCGGCATTGTCGCGCTCACCGAAAAGGCCGTGCCCAGCCTCGAGGCACTGGCCGGCGTCATGAGCGGCACTGGCATGGCCAAGGAACGCGTGGGCGGCGTGCTGCACGCACTCGACGGCTACGCCGCGCTGCTCGATCCGGCGGCATCGCGCCGCGCGCCACCGGCCGTGGCCACCGCCGCGGCCGGCCCGCGCTCGTCGTGGTGGAAGCGGCTCTTCGGCTGACCGCAGGGTGAGCGCCGCAGCAGTCACGGCCACGCGCTACGTCTCGCTGCTCGGCCTCGGCTTCGGAGACTGCGGCAAGGGGCTGTTCACCGATCATCTGAGCGGCGCGCTGGGGGCGCACACGGTCGTGCGGTTCAACGGCGGCGCGCAGGCGGGCCACAACGTGGTGCTGGCCGACGGACGCCACCACACCTTCTCCCAGTTCGGCGCCGGCAGCTTTCATGCGGGAGTCGGCACGTTGCTGGCGAGCCCGGTGGTCGTACACCCGACGGCGCTGCGTGTCGAGGAAGAGGCGCTGCGGCGCGCGGGCGTGAACGACGCCTTCTCGCGCCTGCTGGTCGATGCGCGTTGCCGCGTGACGACGCCGTTCCACCAGGCGGCCGGGCGGCTGCGTGAATGGGCGCGCGGGTCGGATGCGCACGGCAGTTGCGGCGTGGGGGTCGGTGAAACCGTTCGGCATGCGCTGGCCGCGCCGGACGAGGCCTTGCGCTACGGCGACCTGCCGTTCCCGGCCCGCGCGCTCGAAAAGCTGCAGGCCTCGCGCACCACGCTGCTTCGCGAATTCACGCACACGGCCTTCTCGCATGCCGGCGCCGCGCAGGAACTGTCTGTGCTGCAGGATGAATCGCTGGCACGGCGCTGGCTCGATGCCGTTGCGCCATGCCTGGCGCAATCGCCCCCCGCCAGCGCGGACCGCATCGCCGAGCGCCTCGCGCGGGCCGGAACCGTGATCTTCGAAGGCGCGCAGGGCGTGCTGCTCGACGAGTGGCGCGGTTTCCATCCGCACACCACGTGGAGCACGATCTCTGCGGCGGCGGTCGAGGCCGTGCTGCGCGACGCGGGCATCGACGCACCGGTGCAGCACCTGGGCGTGCTGCGCAGCTATCTCACGCGGCACGGCCCGGGCCCGCTGCCGACGCACGACCGCGCGCTCGACGCGCGCCTGCGCGAGCCGCACAACGCGGATGAAGGCTGGCAGGGCGTGTTCCGCAGGGGCCATCCCGATGCGGTGCTGCTGCGCTACGCGCTCGACGCGGTCGGCGCGCTCGACGGACTGGTGGTGAGCCACCTCGACGCCGTCGATGGTGCCGGACTGCGCTGGTGCGCCGGCTACCGCACGGAGGACGCAGGCCGCCTCACCGCGCTGCCGGCCGGCGGTGTGCGGGACCTTGCCCACCAGCACGCCCTGACGCGGTTGCTGCAGGGCGCCGAACCCATCTACGAAGCGCACCCCATCGCCACGGCGCACGCATGGGTCGCGCATGCCGAGGCGCTGAGCGGCTTGCCCGTGCGCTTCGGCGCTTTCGGCCCGACGCGCGAGACCGTGCGCGACCGCAAGCATCTTCCTTGATCAGAGCCTTCGTGAGCGAGTGGAACATTCCACTTGTCGTCGGTGCCGGTCTGAGCGCCATCGCGGCACTGCTGCTGCCGGACATGGATCATTCAAGCGGGTCGATGATTTGCATGGCCATCATGGCGGCGACCTGGTGCTGCAGGCTTTTGCAAAGCGAGTGCAGGCGAGGCTGCGATCGGCGGACGTGTTCGCCCGATTGGGCGGCGAGGAATTCGCGGTGCTGCTACCAGACACCGATGGAATGCGTGCAGATCAGGCGCTCTACTAGGCCAAGCGGCAAGGCCGCAATCGGGTGGTGGCATGGGGGAGCGAGAAATCGGCACGGGCAGAAGCTGCCGCCGCGTGACCAATTCATGGGAGGCGAAAAGTATTCATTCGACGCAAACTCGCCGCCTCCAGTTTCAACGTGGCGCACATGCCGAAGTTGTCCGAATACATCCGTGAGAAGTTTCCCGTCGACCTCGTCCTGGGCAAGGTCCGCCATGCGATCCAGTTTGCCGAGGGCGGCGGCATCAAGGCCCTGGGCCTGGACATGACGGCCCAGGAATGCCAGGCGATGGTCGACAAAGTGGTGCTGACCCCCGCCGCCGGCAATCACCGCCATGTGCGCTTCATCGGATTCGACCAGGAGCGCGTCAACGAACTGGGCGCCGGGCTCGACATCGCGCTGCGGATGCTCGAGGAAGCGAAGCGCAACGTCGGCCTTCACACATGGCCAGGCAAGACGCACTACGAAAGCATCTTCGGCTCGCGTGCATGGCATGGCAGCAGCGCCACCCGCAAGGCGGGGGCGGCCGCCGGCAACGCCAACGCCGAATCCGGGTTCGCGTCGCGCGCGAGCTATGTGCGCGCCAAGATCGACCAGATGATGGACGACCTGCGCGATCCGCGCTGGATTCTGTACAAGAGCAACGAAGCGGGCGATGCCGCGGCCCTGAAGGGCGGCCGGGGCGGCTATCTCATGGCGATCGGCCCGGCATTTCCGCGCGGAGCGGTCGGGCACTTCCATGCCGGCGTGCTGATCCACGAGGTGGGCCACAACCTCGGGCTCGCCGATGTCTGCGGCGAATGCCAGCAGCATCGCCAACTGCTCGACGCCACCCACTATGCGCCGCGGTCGGACGCCAACATCCCGCAGTGCACCGGCAACACCCCTCACGGCGCGATGGCCGCCTCGGGGAAGGGCCACTTCATCGGCTCGAAGCAGGTGAAACGTCTGGCGGACGCGCACAAGAACGCCACCATCTACAACACCGACTCCTACCGCTGGTACTGCTATGCCTTCTTCAAGAACGAGGTGGATGCGGGCATCTCGGCGCACAAGGCGCTGTTGGAGCCGGCTTGAGCCGAGCCTCTGAAGATCTGAGGCATAGAGTTACATTTGTCTCCCAGGAGGCACGACATGACTGGATTCTGGCGTAGGAGCAAGGCTGATTCGGAAGAGGAGAAGCGGGCGATAACTGAAGTACTTGGCAGAGGCGGAGCAAAGCCAGAGCCCCAGGCAAAGTGGTCGCCCGGAGTATTCGACGACATCGAGTGGCGTCGCTTCGAGGCTTTATGTGAAGCTCTATTCGCGCAAGCAGGCGTTCGTACCGAAAGCCAGTCACACGGGGCCGACGGCGGAATCGACATCTGGCTTTATTCGGCCAATAGCCCGAAACCGATGATCGTGCAATGCAAGCACTGGAGAAGCAAGCCCGTGGGTGTGCAACAGATGCGTGAATTTTTCGGAGTTCTCAAGGCAAACGATCTGCAATACGGCACATTTGCGACCAGCTCGACATTTACCTCCGACGCACTGGAATTCGCTAGGAGCAATGGCATAAATGCACAAGACCGCGCGGGGTTGCTGCAACTGATTTCGCGACGCACAGCCGATCAACAAGCTTCACTTCTGAAGGTTGCCTACGATGGCGAGTTCTGGCGACCAACCTGCGTCAAGTGCGGAGTGAAGATGGTGGAACGCCAGCCCAAAGACGGGGGAGTCCCGTTCTGGGGTTGCGCCAACTTCGCAAAGCTGCGCTGCATGAACAGAATGCAAATGGCGGGCAAGCGCTGATTGCCGCTATCCGCGGTTGCCGCGAGCCGCGGCAATCAACCTGCATTTTTTTGCCGCCTGCCCTGCGTTGAGCTGTGACAGCCCATGAATCAACTGACGCCTTATGCCGTGGTGCGCGTCAAATGTCTTGTGGCAACGGGCAATGACTACGACGGCTGGTGCGTGAACAAACGCCCGCCTGCGATAGATGATGTCGGGACATTGCTCGAAGTCCTTGCAGCGCCGGACCTGCCCTATAGATAAGTGGTGGAAAGCTGCGTCGCTGATCGCATGACGGTCTGGCCGGGAGACTTCCTCGCTGAAGAATCGGAGCCTTTCGAAGGTCAGCGGCGCCCCCTCACCAGGCCACCCCATCCCCCAGCAACTCCCGCCGCGCCAGCAGGAACGCGGCCGCATTCCAGCTCTGTCCCGCCATTCCCATCGGCGCCAGCGTGCGCCCGTGAAACCACTCGGTGAATCGCCAGTCGTCCTGCGCGTTGGCCTGTGCCAGCCGCGCGAGTTCGGTCCATGCCTGCTCATGCAGCCCCAGCCGTGCCAGCGCCATCACCCAGAAGCCGCCGACGAACGGCCAGATGCCTCCGTTGTGGTACTGGTGCACGATGTTCTGCTGGTGCCGGCCCATGTATGCCCGCCACAGCTCATGCTGCTGAGACAGCGGATGCAGCACCACGCGCACCGGGTAAGGCTGCGATGCGTTCGCCGCCTCGATGGTCTGCACGATGCGCTGCGCCATCGCGGCGTCGGCCAGGCCGCTCTGAATGGCCAGCACGTTGCCGAACACGTCGCCTTCATCCCCGACGACCGCCAGATTGACGAAGCTCAGGTACAGGCCCGGATCGCGCCGGCCACGCCGCGCGTAGTGGCGCAGCAACCGCGCGCGGTGGTACTCGGGCAGGTCTCGCTGGAACGGATTGAACAGGTGGTTGAAGTGGTGCCGGGTTTCTTCCGCATGCTGCAGCGCGAAACGGCGCTTGACGTCGAACCACAGCGCGTTGGTGTAGAGCACATAGCCGGAGCGCGGCATGATGTCGGCCCAGTCGCTGGCCTCGTTCTGCTGCAGCAGGCGGAAGTGCTGGTGCTCCTGCGCGAGCAGCCAGTGGATCGCGCGTTCCACCTCGGCCTGCCAATGCGTGGCTTCCACGTTGCCATGCCTGCGCACGTGGTCCACTGCAATGAGCCACCACAGGGTGGCGTCGATGCAGCCCAGGTACCAGAAGTCGGCGTCCTGGCCCTCGGGGTCGACGTACTTGGGAATCTGCCCGTTCGGGGCCTGTTGCGAAGCGAGCGCGTCGAGGCTGGCCACGGCGCCCTGTTCCAGCGCCGGTACGCCGGTGCCGCACATGGCCATGACGCAGATGGCGGCGTCGCGGCCAAAGATGCGCGTGTAGCGCCGCGCCACGGCGGCCTCGGTGCGGCTGGCGGCCAGGATGCCGTGCGGCGTGAGGTTGTCCTGCAGCAGTTCGAGGGACGCCCGTGCGCAGGTGTCGATGAGCGCGAGCGCGGGAGCGTCGAGGTTGTGGGCGGGGGTGGTCGTCATGGGGCTTTCTTTAGCTCAAGGCATTGACGTCACGAAGAAGCGGACAGGTTCAGGTCGTCGACAGTGTGTGCGGGCCAAGTATTGCAGTGTTTGCATTCGCGCTATGGATTTCGGGGGCATCGCTGCCGCTGGCCCTGCAGGAGGGACGCGCTTCGGCGTATGTTCGCCTGCTGGATTCGCCAGGAGAGACTGCAGCCCCGGCCTTTCCGGCCGGCGCCTTTCCTCTCGTCCTACAGACTGGCCGCGAGGCATGGGCCAGCATGCGCGCATGAAGAGCAAACCGATCCTTGCAGGCCTCGCCGTGGCCGTTTGCTTTGCGGCTGGCCTGGCTGCCGCCGAACCCGTGAAGCTGCCCGTGGACAACGACGACAAGGGCACCGTGTATGTGGCGCCCAACGTCAACCCCACCGAAACCTCGGCCTACACCACCGGTGCGACCGTGGGCGTCGAGCGGCGCGACGGCAGCGGCGCCTACATCGGCACCGACACCTCCACCCCCCGGCCGACCTATTCGCTCGGCGCGAGCACCGGCGGCAATGTGTCGCTCACCGGCGGTGTGTCGTCGGACGGCAAGGCCAACAACGGCGTGAAGGCCGGCGTGACCATCAAGTACTGACCGGCAGCAGCCTCAGACAAGCGTGCCGTAGACGATGAACCCGTCGTGCGACGCGACCTTGTCGTACAGCGAGCGGCCTGCGGCGTTCGTCACATGGGTCTGCCAGTACACCCGGTGGCCGCCTGCCTGCTTCACACGTTCATACACGCCTTGAATCAGCTGGCGCCCGACGCCGCGGCCGCGCTCCGATGGCAGCGTGAACAGGTCCTGCAGGTAGCAGGTCGGCTCGATGCGGGTGGTGCTGCGGTGAAACAGGTAGTGCGTGAGGCCGACGAGCTGGCCGTCACGCTCCGCGACCAGCGCGTGCACCGGCTCGTAGGCGTCGAAGAAGCGCCGCCACGTCACCTGCGTGATCTCGTCGGCCAGGGCCGTGGGGCCCTCGCGTCCGTAGAAGGCGTTGTAGCCGTCCCACAGTGGCTTCCACGCCGAATGATCTTCCGCCACGGGAGGACGGATCAGGAGAGAAGAAGAGCTTGTCATGAGGCTGCGGCTGCCTTGCCTTGGTGGAAAACGGACAAGCCCGCGATTGAAACATGACTGGGCTCAGGGCAGGAAAAAAGCCTTGAGCAATTCTTCAGGCAACTGGCCGCGCAGGCCGATGGCGACGACTCCCGCGCGCGCTTCGCCGGCCGGTGGCGCGGTCTTGCGCAGCGTACCGTGGCGTCCGGCGAACTGCACCTCCGACCATTCATCGCCCGCGTCCCCTTGGCCGGTGCGCAGCACGCCCTTCAGGCGCAGCACGCCGGGCGGCACGTCGCGCAGCCAGGCACGCAGCCTGGCGACGGGAATCACTGCTTCGGGCTGTGCATTCCACGTCTGGAACAGCCCGCCGTGATCGGGCGCGCCGTGCGCGTGATGATGGTCGTGGCAGCCAGGCCCGCAGGCATGGGGCAGCGTGTGCGTTGCATGCGGCAACCCCGACAGCAGCACCAGCGGCACGGCCGACTCCACGGTCTGGATGCACGGCGTGCCTGGCGCGGTCGCCGCGACCCAGGCATGGGCGCCTGCCAGCGCATCGGCGGATGCGATGTCCGCCTTGTTCACCACCACCAGGTCGGCCGACTTCACCTGCCGTGCCAGCGTGTCCGCCAGCAGCGGGTCGCGAGACTGCTGTGCCGCCGCGCTCGCATCGACCAGCACGATGACGCTCTCCAGGCTCAGCTCCGGCGCCGCCATGCCGATCTGCGCGATGCGCCACGGGTCCGACACGCCGCTGGCCTCGATCACCACCGCGTCGAACGGCGTCCGGGCCTCGATCACTTCCACCAACGCCCGCCCCAGGTCGTCGCCGATCTGGCAGCACACGCAGCCGTTGGTCAGCGCGGTGGTGTCGCCGTGCGTGGCGGCGATGAGATCGGCGTCGATGTTGAGCGCGCCGAAGTCGTTCACCAGCACCGCCAGGCGCAGCCCATTCGCCTCGCGCAGCCAGCGGTTGAGCAGCGTGGTCTTGCCCGCGCCCAGGAAGCCGCCAATGACCGTGAGCGGCAGGCGCTTCCGTCTCGGGTCTGTCGATGCGGTCACGCGGTCTTCAGCCCCGCTGCGCCTGGAACACGCGGCCCGACAGCACGGTGCCCCAGACGCGGGCGTCCTTCAGCGCCATCGGGTCCATCTCCAGCGGGTCGTCTTCCAGCACGCAGAAGTCGGCGCGCTTGCCGCATTCGATGCTGCCGATCTCGCCGTCGAGCTTGAGCGTCCAGGCCGCGCCGAGCGTGATGGCGCGCAGCGCCTGCGGCACGGTGATGCGCTCGCCCTCGCCCAGCAGGCGGCCTTTGGGCGTGATGCGGTTCACGGCGCACCATGCGGTGAACAGCGGGCCCAGCGGCGTGACCGGCGCGTCGGAGTGGATGGCCAGCGGCACACCCGCGGCGAGCGCGCTGCCGCAGGCATCGAGGCGGTTGGCGCGGTCGGGGCCCATGGTCATTTCATAGTGCTGGTCGCCCCAGTACCAGATGTGGTTGGCGAACAGGTTGGCACACAGGCCCAGCGAGGCCATGCGGCGGAACAGCGGCGCGTCGATCATCTGGCCGTGCTGCAGCGTGTGGCGGTGGTCGGGGCGGGGCGCGCGCGTGAGCACGCGGCCGATGGCGTCGATGGCCACTTCGCTGGCCTCGTCGCCGTTGGTGTGCGTGTGGATGGTGAGTCCGGCGCGGTGGTAGGTCTCGAAGTCGGCCTCGTACTGCGCGGGCGCTGTCACCCAGATGCCGTTGGGCGCGCCGTTGAAATGCCCCGGCCAGCGCAGCCGTGCGGAGAAGCCCTGGATCGAGCCGTCCAGCATCATCTTCACCAGGCCGTAGCGCAGGCGGTCGGTGTTGCGCGGCACCAGCGACTTCACATGTTCCGCGCCCTGTGCGGCGCCGTGCGTGCCATGGAAGGCCTGGAATGCGGGCAGGATGCGCACCGCAAAGTCCTCGTCGCGCGTCACTTTCTCGAGCACGCCGCAGTCGTCCGCGGTGAGCTTGTTGACCAGGTCGGTCGCGGTGGTCACGCCCTGCAGGCAGGCCAGCCTGGCGAACGAGCGCACGCCGGCCTCGGTCATCGGCGCGAGCAGGCCGGCGTTGCCGATCTTGCGCAACACCAGGAACATGGCGGCCGGCTCCTGCAGCTCGCCCGTGGGTTCGCCTTCGTCCGCGCCCTCGGCGAACTTGACCACGCCCTCGACCTCGTTGTCGCGCGTGATCTCGGCGATGCGCAGCATGGCACTGTTGACGTTCATCAGGTGCCCGTTGGCATGGCCGATGACGATGGGCCGCGTGGCGCTCGCGCGGTCGACGTGATGCACCGTCATGCGTTCTCCGCCGAAGTAGATGGGGTCGAAGCCCCAGGCAACCAGCGGTTCGGTGTCGGGCACGCCGTCCACCGTCATCTTCGCGGCGACTTCCGCCAGGCGCGAGACCACCTCGTCCATCGAGCGCAGGCCGCTCCAGACCTTGCCTTTGGGGTCCCGGCGGTCGAACCAGCCCAGGTACGTCCAGTCCCACATGCTGCCTTCCTTGAGGTGGCAGTGGCCCTCGATGAGGCCGGGCATCAGCACCTTGGCCGCGAAGCGCTCGTCCAGCGTGAAGGTGCCCCATGCCTGCATGTCCGCCAGCGAGCCGACGGCCAGCACGCGGCCGTCGCGCACCGCCACGTGGGTGGCATGCGGTTGCATCGGGTTCATGGTGATGATCTTGCGGGCGGGGTAGACGGTGGTTGTCGTTGCTTGGCTCATGGCGACTCTGGAATCGAAAGAGGAGGGTGCGGCAGGCCGTCGACGACGTCGACACGCCGGCAGCGTACCCAGTGATCGGGCGCGACTTCGCGCAAGGGCGGCAGCTCGGCCGCGCAGGCCGGCTCCGCCACCGGGCAGCGCCCGGCGAAGCGGCAGCCGGCGGGCGGGTTGATGGGGCTCGGCGGATCGCCGCTCAGTTTGATGCGGTGGGCCGCGCGCCGGCGCCCGCCGCTCACCGTGGGCACCGCCGACATCAGCGCCACGCTGTACGGATGCAACGGCCGCGCGAAGAAGCTGCGCCGCGGCGCGCGCTCGACGATCTGGCCGAGGTACATCACGGCGATGTCGTCGCAGATGTGCTCCACCACCGCCATGTCGTGCGAGATGAAGAGGTAGGTCAGCCCCAGCTCGCGCTGCAGCCGCGACAGCAGGTTCAGTATCTGCGCGCGGATCGCGATGTCCAGCGCCGACACCGGCTCGTCGCACACCACCAGTTCCGGGTTGGTGGCCAGCGCCCGCGCGATGTTGATGCGCTGGCGCTGCCCGCCCGAGAACTGGTGCGGAAACAGGTGCTGCTGCTCGGGCCGCAGGCCGACCGCCTCGAACAGCTCCGCCACGCGGCGCGTGCGCTCTTCAGGCGTGCCGACCCGCATCAGGTCCAGCGGCGCGCGCACCGCGGCGCCCGCGCGCTCGCGCGGGTTCAGCGATGAAAACGGGTCCTGGAAGATGATCTGCATGCGCGTGCGCGCCTGCCGCAGCGCCTCGCCGCGCAGGGCGGCCAGGTCGGTGTCGCCGAGCTGCATGCGCCCCGAAGTGACGGGCGACAGCCGCATCACCGCGAGCGCGGTCGTGGTCTTGCCCGAACCCGATTCGCCCACCACCGCGAGCGTGGTGCCGCGCCGGATCTCGAAGGACACGCCGTCCACCGCCTTCACCACTTCGGGCGCGCGGCCCCAGCCGGCCTTGCCGCGCGGAAAGTGCACCTTCAGGTCATCGACCGAAAGCAGCGTGTCGGTCTTGCCGATGAATGTCATGCGGCCTCCCGTTGGCGCTGGTCGAGGGTCTGCGCATGCAGCCAGCAGGCCGCGCCGTGCGGGATGCCGGGCGCGATGTCGCCGTGCACCGCGAACATGGGCGGCACTTCCGTCGCGCAGCGCGCCAGCGCGCGCGGGCAGCGTTCGCGGAAGGCGCAGCCCGTGCCCAGCTCCCAGATCGACGGCACCACGCCCGCGATTTCGGCCAGGTCCTCGCGTGCGCCGTCGCCGTATGCCGCGCTGCTGCCCAGCTCCGGCAGGCAGTCGATCAGCCCGCGTGTGTAAGGGTGGCCGGGCTCCGACAGCACCTGTTCGGTCGTGCCCTGTTCGATGACGCGGCCGGCGTACATCACCATCACGCGGTCGGCCATCTCGGCCACCGCGCCCATGTCGTGGGTGATGAGCATGATGGCCGTGCCCTTGTCGCGCTGCAGCTCGCGCAGCAGGTCGAAGATCTGCGCCTGCACCGTCACGTCGAGCGCTGTCGTCGGCTCGTCGGCAATGAGGATGTCGGGCCGGCAGGCCAGCGCCATCGCGATCATCACGCGCTGGCGCATGCCGCCGGAGAGCTGGTGCGGGTACTCGTCCACGCGCCGCTCCGGCGCCGGAATGCCCACCTGCCGCAGCATCTCGATGGCACGCTCGCGCGCCGCGTGCGCGTTCAGGCCCGCGTGCAGCCGCAGCGATTCGCCGATCTGGTCGCCCACGCTGAGCACCGGGTTCAGCGAGGTCATGGGCTCCTGGAAGATCATCGAGATGCGGTTGCCCCGCACTTCGCGCATGCGGGCATCGCTGGCCTGCACCAGGTCTTCGCCCTGGAACAGCACCTGCCCGCTGCGGATGCGTCCGGGCGGCGAAGGAATGAGCCGCAGCAGTGCCAGCGCCGTCATGCTCTTGCCGCAGCCCGACTCGCCGACCACGCACAGCGTTTCGCCGGCGCGGATCTCGAAGTCGACCCCGTTGAGCACCAGCGCCTGGCCGCGCCGCGTCTTGAACTCGACGTGCAGGTCCTGCACGCGCAGCAGTGCGTCGTCTTGCGTGGCCATCAGCGTTCCCTCAGCTTGGGGTTGAGGGCGTCGTTCAGGCCGTCGCCGATCAGGCTCACGGCCAGCACGGTGATGAAGATCGCCGCGCCGGGAAAGGCCACGGCCCACCAGCACGACAGCACATACTGCCGGCTGGAGCCGATCATCAGCCCCCAGCTCATCTGGTTGGGGTCGCCCAATCCGAGGAAGGAAAGACCCGCCTCGAACAGGATGGCGGCGCCGATCGCCAGCGTGGCCGACACCACCAGCGGCGGCAGCGCGTTGGGAAGAATCACCTTCCAGATGATGCGTGCGTCGCCGGCGCCGATGGCCCTTTCGGCCCGCACGAACTCCAGTCCGCGGTACTTCATGAACTCGGCGCGTGTGAGCCGCGCCGTGCCGGTCCAGCTCACGATGCCGATGGCCAGCGTCACCGTCACCAGCGTGGGCGAGAACAGCGTGACCACCACCATCGCGAACAGCAGCGCGGGCAGCACCTGGAAGAACTCGGTGAGCTTCATCAGCGCGGCATCGATCTTGCCGCCGTAGTAGCCGGCGAAGGCGCCGAGCGTGATGCCGATCAGCACCGACAGCAGCGCGGCCACCGCGCCCACCAGCAGCGTGGCGCGCCCGCCGTAGATCAGCGCGATGAGCACGTCGCGGCCCAGGTAGTCGCTGCCGAGCCAGGCGTCCTCGCTGAACGGCGGTGTGAGCGGCGCGGTCCTGATCTCGAACGGGTCGGCCGGGTAGAGCCACGGCCCGGCGACGGCCACCACCAGCACGATCAGCAACATGGCCATGCCGGCAATGGCGGCGGGGTTGCGCAGGAACATGCGCATTGACTCCATGCCGGGGTGTTCCACGCGCACTGGCGGCCTGGCGGCGGGTTGGGAAGCGGAAGCAACAGGAGGCATCGCGATGACCTTGCTCATGAGGTCTTGATCCGTGGGTCGATGAAGCGGTAGCACAGGTCGGTGAGCTGGTTCATCACCACCACCACGACGGAAGAGAACAGCAGCACGCCCAGGATGGTCGGGTAGTCGCGCCGCAGCACCGACTCGAAGGCCAGCCGGCCGAGGCCTGGCCAGTTGAACACCGTCTCCACCAGGATGGCTCCGGCCAGCACGTTGCCGAACTGCAGCCCCAGCACCGTGACCACCGGCAGCAGCGCATTGCGCAGCGCATGCTTGTAGAGCACCACGCGGTCGGCCAGCCCCTTGGCGCGGGCGGTGCGAATGAAGTCCGAGCCCAGCACGTCGAGCATCGACGAGCGCGCGAGCCGGCTGTACTGCGCGAGATACACCAGGCTCAGCGTGAGCGTGGGCAGCACCAGGTGCTGCGCCACGTCGAGCATGTCCGCGAAGCCGCCGGTGCCCGTCGAGTCGATGGACCGCATGCCCGCCACAGGAAGAATCGGGAACACCGAGGCCAGCAGGATCACCAGCATGATCCCCAGCCAGAACACCGGCGCCGCAAAGCCCACCAGCGACAGCACGGTGATGAACTGCGACAGCCACCCGTTGGGCTTGCGTGACGAAAGCACGCCGAGCGCCGTGCCCGCGAAGAACGCCAGCAGCACGGAACTCAGCACCAGCAGGAGGGTGGCGGGAACGCGCTCGGCGATCATCTGCGTGACCGGCAGGTTGAAGAAGTACGAGTAGCCCAGGTCACCGCGCGCCACCTTGCCCAGGTACACGGCCAGCTGCACCGGCAGCGACTTGTCGAGCCCGTACTGCGTGCGCAGCTGCGCCATCAGCTCGGGCGACATGCCGCCGCTGGCGCCGGCAATGGTTTCCACCGGGTCGCCCGGCGCGGCGTGCACCAGCACGAAGTTGAGCACCACCACCGCGATCACCAGGCCCAGGGCCTGGAGAAGTCGCGAGGCGGCATGGCGCAGAAACGGCAGCATGCCCATGACCCGTCCGCCTTACTTGAAGTACACCTCGTCCAGCGGCGACAACGGCCCCCAGATGGTGACCGGCACGTTGCCCAACTTCCTGCTGGCGACGGTGTGATACGGCACCTGGTTGATGAATTCGATCGGCAATTCGTCGGTCACGATCTTCTGGAAGGTGGCGTAGTAGGCCTTGCGCTGCGTCGGGTCGATCAGGCCGCCGGCGGTGTTGAGCAACTCGTCGACCTTCGGGTTGGCATACGACTGGGTGTTGGTCCAGACGATGGGCTTGATGTTGGTCGAGAGGTACGTGCGGTGCACGCCGATGATAGGGTCGCCCCAGTTGAACACCGTGTCCATCGACATGTCGAAGTCGTGCGAGGCCAGCCGCTTGGCCCAGGCCGGGAAGTCGGCCGAGGCGCGCACCTCCACCGTGATGCCCACCTTCTTGAGCTGGCCGCGGATGTACTCGGCCACGTTCTTCTGCTGGTCGTCCACGCCGGGCAGGTAGTCGATGGTGAGCTTGAAGCGCTCGCCGCCCGCGCCCGCCTTGTAGCCCGCGGCGTCGAGCATCTCGCCGGCCTTCTTCAGGTCGAGCGGGTAGCGCACCAGATCGGGCACGGCGAACGGGCTGCTGGCCACCAGCGGGCCGTCGGACACGGTGGCAAAGCCGCCCATCAGCGCCTTGGTGATGAAGTTCTTGTCGATGGCGGTGGCGATGGCCTTGCGCACCTGCACGTCCGACAGCGGCTTCTTCGCCGTGTTGAATGCCAGCCAGTTGAGCGCGCCGATGCCGTCGTAGCCCTTGGGCGTGAGCGACATCTTCGGGTCGTTGGCCAGGCGCTTCAGGTCGGTGGGCAGCGTGGCGAAGGGCACCATCTGGATGTCGCCGCGCTCCAGGCCGAGCATCAGGCTCGCCGAGTCGGGCGTGATGTTGATGATGACCTTGTCGAGGTAGGGACGCCCCGGAATGAAGAACTTGTCGAAGCGTTCCAGCACCACGCGTTGGGCAGGCTTGAACTCGGCCACGCGGAACGGGCCCGAGCCGATCACGTCGGTGGTGTTGCGCGGGTGGTTCTTCAGGTCTTGTCCGTCGCTGTAGATGTGCTTCGGAAGAATCGGGCACAGCGCGGGCGACATCGCCAGCACGATGGCGGGGTGCGGCACGCTCATCCGCACGACGGCGGTGTACGGGTCGGGCGTGTCCACCTTCTCGACCGGGCCCATCATGGTGGTGAAGGGGTGGTTGGCCTTGATGGCCAGGATGGAGAAGGCCACGTCGGCTGATGTGACGGGCTTGCCGTCGTGGAACACCGCGTCCTTGCGCAGCTTGAGCGTGAGCGACTTGCCGTCGTCCGCCAGCTTCCATGACTCGGCCAGGTAGGGCTGCGGGGCCCACTTGTCGTCGAAGCGCAGAGGGCTGGCAAAGATCTGCGTCGAAGGCATGGCGGTGGCGATGCCCGACTGCACCGCGCCGTTCAGGTGCCGGGGCGTCTGCGTGCTGCCGATCACCAGCGTGCCGCCGCGCCTGGGCTCGTCGGCCGCGAAGACGGACAGCGGCAGCAGGGTGCCTGCCGCCGCGAGGCTGGCGGACAGCAGGGTGGCTCGGCGCGAGAAAACTGGAAGCTCGGGAACGGGGATCGGCATGACAGGACCTCAGGGGAGTTCGACACAGGCAATCGGATTCGGCCCCGGTGAAGCGAAGGCCTTGGTGTCGAAGATAGGCGCTCGCCGCGTGGCGGCGAAGAGCCAACGCGGCGCGACTCGCAGGGCCAGAAGGGGCGGGTTTGCCCCGTTGTGCGGCAGGCTGGTGCATCGGCCTGCGCCACTTCGGGGAATGCGCGCCTGCGCCTACTTCTCGTCGCGCAGCCAGTACCACTTGTAGAGCATGCGCTGCCCGATGCGCCGGAACGGCGCGAACGCGCGCGACTCGACCAGCCCCAGCACATTGGGGAAGGGCAGCGGCGAGCGGTAGATGGGCAGCTCGAACACTTCCTTGCCCGTGTCCTTGCCCGCGACGCGCTCGGCCAGCCGCTTGCCGGCCCAGGTCGAGAAGGAAACGCCGTTGCCGCCGTAGCCCACCGCGTACCAGATCTTCTTGCCGGCGTCGGGCTGCGTGATGCGCGGCATCATGTCGTGGCTCATGTCGACCCAGCCCCACCACGAGTAGTCGATGCGGATGCCCGCCAGCGGCGGAAACTTGCGCGCGATGGCGTCGGTGAGCAGCTTCAGGTGCACCGGGTGTTCGGCGTCGGCGCCGCTCACTGAACTGCGGCTGCCGATCTGCAGCCGGTTGCCCTTGAGCAGGCGGTAGTAGAAGCGCAGCGTGCGCGTGTCGGTCAGGAAGGTCTGCGACCTGAAGTTGGTGGCCTGCAGTTCGGCGTCGGTGAGCGGGCGCGTGACCACCGAGTTCGACAGGATCGGCATGATCCGGTTCTTCAGCATCGGGTTCAGCGCCTGCCCGGTATAGCCGCCGGTGCACACCGCCACGCGGCGCGCGCGCACCACGCCCGCGGGCGTGCGCAGGTGGTGCACGCCGTCGACGGTGTGCCAGCCCTGCACCGGGCTCGAGGTGTGCACCGTCACGCCCAGCGCGCGAGCCCGCTGCATCAGTCCGAAGGTGAACTTCAAGGGGTGGATGCCGATGCCCTCGGCCTCATACATCGCACCGACCGTCTCGCGTTCGTCACAGTAGTCGCGGCGCACTTCCTCGGCGCTCATCATGCGGGTGGCGTAGCCGAACTGCTCGCGCATCAGGCGCGCCTCGGCGTCCAGGATCGGCAGCTTCTCGGGCCGGTGCGCCAGGTAGAGGTGGCCGCCGTCGAAGGCGTCGCAGTCGATCTGCGTGGTGAGATGGCGGAAGTTCTCGAAGCCGCCGCGGATCTCGGCGTCCAGCCGCCTGGCGGTGTCGATGCCCCAGCGCGCGATCCACTGCGAGCGCTTGAGGCGGCCGCTCGCGTTCTGGCCCTGGCCGCCGCTGCGGCTGGAGCAGCCCCACGCGGCCTGGTTGGCTTCGAGCACGGTGGCGCGAATACCGTGCTCCTGTGCCAGGTAGAGCGCGGTCGACATGCCGGTGGCGCCCGAGCCGATGATGGCCACGTCGACATCGATGTCGCGCACCAGCGGTCCGTCGTCTTCGGGCGGCGTGCCGGCGCTGGCCACCCACCAGGTCGGCGCGTAGGCGCGGCCGGCGCCGGGGTCGGGCGCGTGCAGCGGGTCGTACTGCGGGTCGTAGGGGCGAAACGGTGCCTGCGTCGGCTGCTGTTGCTGCTCGGGCGATGCGCCGTCGACGGTGGCGCTGGCGGTGGCGAACTGCGCCGTGCCTGTCATGGTCATGAAGGGCTCCAGTAAGAGGAGGAAGGTCGGCTCACTTCGCGGCGGGCAGGTTGGGGCGGGCCTTGCGGAACACGTTCTTCAGGTGGATCTTTCCGTCCCTGAATGTGAAGACGTCGATGCCGTCGGTCTCGATGCGGCTGCCGTCGGCGGCGGTGCCGGTGAAGGTCCACTGCGAGGTGCCGAAGTCGCCGTGCACGAAGTGCTGGCCGTTGATCCATTGCGCGTCGGGCACGGTTGCCCAGGCGGCGGCGAAGGCCTTGCGCACCGCCTCGGTGCCCGTGTGGCGCGTGCCGCAGGCGTCGGGGCCGGCGGCGGTCTGGAAGATGCAGTCGGGCGTCATGAAGCCCATCAGCGCGTCGATGTCGTGGCGGTTCCAGGCGTCGCTGAATGCGGCGAGGGTGTCGGTGGTCACGGGGGAAGAAGAGGAAGAAGGCTGGGCGGTCACGCGGGAACTCCGGAAATTGATGCGGCAAGCGTAGGCAGCCGCCTGGCGCCGCGATAGGGCCAGTTCCGGGGATTCGACCGAGCCAGAACGCCGCCGGGGTGCCGCAAATTGCGGCGGCTGCCCTAAACTGCGGCGCACCATGCCCAACCCGCGAGCCACCCAGTGGGCGCAGCTATTCGCGCTGCCCGACCAGCCGGCATTGCCCCTGCAGGCCCGCTTGCGGGCCGCCGTGGTGCAGGCCATTCTTGAAGAGCACCTGAGCCCCGGCGCGCCGCTGCCGTCGTCGCGCGAGCTGGCCGCGCTGCTGGGGCTGAGCCGCAACACCGTCACGTCGGCGTACCTGCAGCTGATCGACGAAGGTTTTCTGGAAGCGCGCCCGCGCAGCGGCGTGTTCGTGGCGCGCAACGCGCGGCCGCTGTCCGCCGCGCACGCGGAGCCGCTGGTGGGCCGCAGCGGGCAGGCCAGCCAGCCGCCGGACTGGCAGGGGCGCGTGCTGCGCTCGCTGGTCGACAAGCCCACGCTGTCGAAGCCCGACCGCTGGCGCGACTACCCGTATCCCTTCGTCTACGGCAACTACGACCCGCAGCTGTTTCCCACCGAGGACTTCCGCGAATGCTGCGCGCGCAGCCTGGCGCGTTCGCAGCTGCCGCACTGGACGCCGGACTTCGAGACCGACGACGTGCCCGACCTCATCGAGCAGATCCGCACGCGTCTCCTGCCCAAGCGCGGTGTGTTCGCGCTGAAGGAAGAGATCCTGGTGACCATGGGCGCCCAGCATGCCTACTACCTGCTGGCCGAGGCGCTGTTCGACGAGCAGACGCGCGTGGGGCTCGAGGAGCCGGGCCATCCGCATGCGCGCAACAGCTTTTCGTTGCGGCAGCCCAAGTGGGTGGAGGTCGATGTCGACGAGGACGGGCTGGTCGTCGATGCGCTGCCCGCGGCCGACTACCTTTTCGTCACGCCCTCGCACCAGAGCCCGACGACCGCGACCCTGAGCCTGGAGCGGCGCCAGTGGCTGCTGCGAAAGGCGGAGCTGCAGGACTTCGTGATCATCGAGGACGACTACGAGGCGGAGAACCTTTACGAAGGCACGCCGATGCCCGCGCTCAAGAGCCTCGACAAGACAGGCCGGGTGATCTACGTGGGCTCTGTGTCCAAGAGCCTGTCGCCCGCGCTGCGGCTGGGGTTCATCGTGGCGCCGCGGGCGCTCATCAAGGAACTGCGGGTGATACGCCATGCGATGGTGCGGCATCCGAGTGCGTTCCTGCAGCATGCGTATGCGCTGTTTCTTTCGCTGGGACACCACGAGTCGCATGCGCGGCGGGTCAACCACGCGATGCAGGAGCGGCTCGCTTTGGCTGCCCAGGCGCTGCGCGACCATTTGCCCGATTTCGAGTTCCGGCTGCCTTCGGGTGGAGCCTCGATCTGGGTGCAGGCACCGACCTGGGTGGATGCCACGGAGCTGTCGCTGATGGCGCGCAACCACGGCGTGCTGATCGAGGCCGGCGATGTGTTCTTCGCGCGGCCGCCGTATCCGTGTCCGTTCTTCCGGCTGAGGCTTTCGTCCATTGCGGCCTCGCAGATTCCGGCGGGCATCCGGGCCTTGGGGATGGCCGTGGAGGAACTGGCTCTGGCGCGAGGCGAGAAGAGGCCTGCCGGCGGGCGGACGCACTGAGCCCTTGTCGATGGGGCGCAGGCTCGCGCGCACCGGTGGCGTGCGCGGCGCACCAGAACGAGGGTAAGTCCTGATCCACTGGCTCTATGCCGACAGCGGCGCTGGTACTTCCTGGCGGCGGGCGATCGGTGCAAAGTCCGCTTCGATTCACCTTCAGGAGAAACAGAGATGACCTTGTCCCGACGTCTTTCCCTCCAGTGCGCAGCGGCCCTCGCGACCGCGTTCACGCTCAGCGGCGCGGTGTTCGCGCAAACCAAGGAAGTCACCTTCGCCCACCAGGACATGCTGGTGCCGCTGCGGCTGGTGATGGAATCCGGCGAGGTCGAGAAGGCCACGGGCTACAAGATCAACTGGCGCATGTTCGCGGGCGGCGGCGACGTGATCCGCGCGATGGCTTCGGGCGACGTGCAGATGGGCGAAACCGGCTCCAGCCCGCTCACGGCGGCGGCCAGCCAGGGCCAGGACATCAAGCTGTTCTGGATCTCCGCCGACATCGCGAATGCGGAAGCATTGGTGGCACGCAACGGCACCAACATCAACAGCATCAAGGACCTGGCCGGCAAGAAGGTGGCCACGCCCTTCGTGTCGACGGCGCACTACCAGCTCATGGCCGGCATGAAGATGGACGGCGTCGACGCCAAGAGCGTGAACGTGATGAACATGCGCCCGCCCGAGATCGCGGCGGCCTGGGAGCGCGGCGACATCGACGCGACCTTCATCTGGGACCCGGTGCTGTCGAAGATCAAGGCCAACGGCAAGACCATCGCCACGTCGGGCAGCATCGGCAAGCGCGGCGCGCCGACCTTCGAGGGCATCGTGGTCAACGCCAAGTGGGCCGCGGCCAACGAGCCTTTCATGGTGGCCTTCGTGAAGGCGCTGAACCGCGCGAACGAGGAGTACAAGGCCACCGGCAAGAGCTGGACGCCCGATTCTCCGCAGACCAAGGCCATGGCCAAGTGGACCAAGGCCGACCCGAAGGATGTGGGGGCTGCGATGGCGCTGTACACCTTCCCGACGATGGCGGAGCAGGTTTCTCCGACCTGGCTGGGTGGTGGTGCCGCGAAGGCGATGGCCAACACGGCGGCCTTCCTGAAGGAGCAGGGGCGGGTGCAGGAGGTGAAGCCGGACTACAGCGCGTTCGTTACCACTGCTTATGTCGACAAGGCTATGGGGAAGTAGTTTTTTGGGGCGCGCTCACGCCGACGGGGTACCTTGCTCCGCGAATGTCCCCGGGGCTTCGCCCCTCCTCCTTTATTTCGCTGCGCAAGGCACCCCATCGGCGTGATCGTTCAGAGCACTGGTTGATCGGCCGCGAACCGACAGCGTGCCTTGTGCACAGGGCACCGGGTGCTCCCCGCAGCGAAACAAAGGAGGAGCCCGAATGGCGGGGGACATTCGCGGAGGGGAGTACCCGGTGACCTGTGCACGCACCCCGAAAGAAAGACAACAACCCGCATTGGAGAACTGAATGCCCACGCTAGACATCCGCGACCTCACGGTCAACTACGCCGTCAAGGGCGGCACGCTGCAGGCGCTGGCCCCCGTCAACCTCACGATGCACGACGGCGACTTCGTCGTCGCGCTCGGTGCATCGGGCTGCGGCAAGACCACGCTGCTCAACAGCATCGCGGGCTTTCTGCCGCCTTCCACCGGCGAGATCCTGCTCGACGGCAAACCCGTGGCCGGCCCCGGTGCCGACCGTGGCGTGGTGTTCCAGAAACATGCGCTGATGCCCTGGCTCAACGTGCGCGACAACGTGGCGCTCGGCCTTCGCCTGAGCGGTGTGGGAAAGGCCGAACGCGACCGCATCGCCGAAGAAAAACTCGGCCTCGTCGGCCTGCAGAAATACGCCGACCGCGCCGTGTATGAACTGTCGGGTGGCATGCAGCAGCGCGTGGGCATTGCGCGTGCACTGGCCAGCGACCCGGCCGTGCTGCTCATGGACGAGCCCATGGGTGCGCTCGATGCGTTCACGCGCGAGCAGGTACAGGAGATTCTTCTGCAGGCCTGGTCCAAGTCGAACAAGATGGTTTTCTTCATCACCCACTCGGTGGAAGAGGCACTGTTCCTGGCCACGCGGCTCATCGTGATGAGTCCGAGCCCGGGGCGCATCTCGCACGTCTACGACGACGTGCCGTTCTCACGCCAGTACCTGTCGCACGGCGATTCGCGCAAGGTGAAGTCGGAGCCCGAGTTCATCCGCATGCGCGAGGAAGTGCTGTCCATCATCCATCACCGCGAGGCCGCCCATGCATGATGTCGTCACCGTTGCATCGCCCAGCGCCGTCATGACGCAACCGCCACCGTCCAAGCTTGCCGCGCCGCCCGCTCCCGCGGCAGCAGGCGCCAAGCTCAAGACCAGCGCCTTCAAGGTGCCGGGCGAGGGCTCGAGCGTGACCATCAGCGTGGTCACGGTCGTGGCGCTGGTGGCGCTGTGGTTCATCGTCACCAACATGGGCTGGGTCAAGCCGCTCTTCCTGCCCACGCCGCAGGCCGTGTTCCAGCAGTTCTACGAATACCTCACCGGACAGGCCAACGACAAGCCGCTGTGGCAGCACTTCCTGGCGAGCATGTTCCGCGTGTTCTCGGCCTTCTTCCTGGCCTGCGCCACGGCCATTCCGGTGGGCATCGCGATGGGCATGAGCCGCTTCTGGCGCGGCATCTTCGATCCCCCGCTGGAGTTCTACAGGCCGTTGCCGCCGCTGGCCTACCTGCCGCTCATCATCATCTGGTTCGGCATCGACGAACTGCCGAAGGTGCTGCTGATCTTCCTGAGCTGCTTCGCGCCGCTCGCGCTGGCCGCGCGCTCGGGCATGCGCAGCGCCTCGCAGGAACAGATCAACGCCGCGTATTCGATGGGTGCGAGCTACATGCAGGTCATCCGCCACGTCATCTTGCCCTCGGCGCTGCCCGACATCCTGGTGGGCATGCGCATTGCCATCGGCTTCGGCTGGACGACGCTGGTGGCGGCCGAGATGGTGGCCGCCAACATGGGGCTGGGTCAGATGGTGCTGAACGCGTCGAACTTCCTGCGCACCGACATCGTCATCATGGGCATCATCGTCATTGGCGTGGTGGCCTATCTGTTCGACTTGCTGATGCGGTGGCTCGAGCGACGCCTTGTGCCCTGGAAAGGGCGCATGTAGGCGGCGACACCGGCGACGGCGCGGGCATGGGCGGCAGCACCGGGTCATTGTCTTCGGTGACCATCGACTGTTCGAGGAAATCCAGCATCGCCCGCATCGCCGCGCTGTTGTGGCGGCGCTGCGAATACGCCGCGTACAGCCAGTGATCGCGCGGCATGTGCTCGCGCAGCACCGGCACCAGCGCACCGCGCTCCAGGTGCGACTGCGCCAGCGGCTCCGGCACGTAGGCCACGCCCACGCCGCGCAACGCCAGCTCGATCAGCGCCACAGCATCGTTGGCCTCCATGCGGCTGTGCACCGCCACCTCGTGCGCCTTCCCGTCGGTCTCGAAGGGCAGGTGCGTGGTCGGCATCGAGGCATAGCTCAGCACGTCGTGCCGGCCCATGTCTTCCGGCACCTGGGGAATTCCGCGCTGTGCCCAGTAGGCGGGCGAGGCGCACACCACCATGTCGAACTGCACCAGCCGGCGGACGATGAGGTTCATGTCGTCGATGCGCCCGCCGGTCAAGTGAATGTCGATGCCTTCGCCGATCAGGTCGACCTCGCCGTTGGTGAAGACCAGGCTCACATACACATCGGGGTAGAGCTTGATGAACTCGGCGATCACGTCGGACATCCACCCCGCGATCAGCCCGTGCGGCGCGCTCATGCGCAGCCGTCCGCGCGGATGCGAGCCGTGCGCCTGCAGGTCGTTGAGGGTGTTCTCGGCCATCGTCACCAGTTCGGTGCTGCGGTCGAGCAACACCTGGCCGGCGTCGGTGAGGCTCAGGGAGCGGGTGGAGCGGTTCAGCAGGCGCACGCCGCTGCGGGTTTCGAGTTCCGCGACGTAGCGGCTGACCGTGGCTTTCGACATGCCCAGAGAAATCGCCGCGCGGGAAAAGCTGCGCCGAAACGCAACTTCGCGAAATGTTTTGATGAGATCGAGGCCGTCCATGGTGGCCGGATTGTTCCAGCTTCCTGATCCGGGGTTTTTCGCGGGGGCATCGTCTGGCTGGGGCTCGCGGCGGCGCTTGTCTGCCTGCGCCATGGATGCAACTGCCATGTGCGTCTTGTGGTCCGGAGCTTCCTGAATCAGCTGCCAACCGCCGCCAATTCGCCATCCTCCCGCGGCGAATCTTGAAATGCATTGACCAGAAAGTCGACCATCACCCGCACCTTTGCACTGAGATGTCGGCGGCTTGCGTAGATCGCCAGGATGTCGATGGGTGGCATGCGATAGCCGGGCATGACCTCGACCAATCGTCCGGCCTGCACATCGTGGCCCACCACGAAGCTCGGCTGCCATATGACGCCGACGCCTGCGAGTGCCGCGGCTCGAGCAGTATGGCCGTTGTTGGCCCGCAGGGCCCAGCGCACGCGCACGGATTCCAGTGTTCCGCCGGGGCCGGCGAACTGCCATTCGTCGGATGTCGCGCCGTATGTGTAGCCCAGGCACAGGTGCCGCGAAAGGTCCGCCGGGACCTTGGGCATGCCATGGGTCGCGAGGTATTCGGGCGAGGCGCAGACCAGGTTCTGCGAGCGGCCGAGGCGCCGCGCGATATGGTTTCCCGACGTGGTCCGCGAGATGCGTATCGCCAGGTCGTAGCCCTCTTCGACGATGTCGACCACGCGGTCGATGAGCGCGATGTCCAGCTCGACATCGGGATACTTCGCCATGAACTGCGGCCACAGGGGCGCCAGCACGAGGCTGCCGAAACTCAGCGGCGCGTTGATGCGCAGGCGCCCACGCGGCTGGAGCGACGCGGTGGTGGCCAGCGCTTCGGTCTCCGCCACTTCTTCAAGAATCGACTTCGCCCGGTCGAACAATGCTTCACCCCCTTCGGTGAGCGAGAGGCGGCGCGACGTGCGGTTGATCAGCCGCGTGCGCAAGTGGGCTTCCAACTCGTTGACGTAGCGCGTCACGTTGGCCGGGGAGGTGTCCAGCGCGTCGGCCGCCTTGGTGAAACTGCCCCGCGCGACCACGGTGACGAACACCTCGTAAGCACGCAATCGGTCCATGGGCGTCGGTTCCAATCATTCATGAAAGCTGAATGAGTAAACCACTTTTGAGGCCTTTGTGGAAGTGAAGCTGAATCATAAATTCTCCTCACCCCAGACACCGACAGAAAGGATCCCAGCATGACCGATACCCATCCCATCCCCACCCGCCGCGCGCTGCTCGCTGGAGCAATGGCGGCTGGTGCCGCGCTGACCATGGGCGCCACGGCGCACGCCGCACCTGTCGTCGACGCGGTGCCAGGCTTCCGCGCAGGCACGGCAGAGGTGAACGGCACCCGCATCCACTACCGCATCGGCGGGACCGGGCCGGCCGTTGTGCTGCTGCACGGCTACGCCGAGACCGGGCACATGTGGAACCCGCTGATGCCGCTGCTGGCGAAAACGCACACCGTGGTCGTGCCCGACCTCCGGGGCGCCGGCAGTTCGTCGAAGCCCGAGACGGGCTACGGCAAGAAGAACATGGCGGTCGACATCCACGAACTCGTCCGGTCGCTCGGCATTCGAAGCGCCAGCATCGTCGGCCATGACATCGGCCTGATGGTGGCCTACGCGTATGCCGCGCAGTTTCCTTCCGAGACCGACAAGGTGGTGCTCATGGACGCGTTCCTGCCCGGCATCGGCGAATGGCAGAAGGTCTGGCTCCTGCGCGACCTCTGGCATTTCCATTTCCACGGCAAGACGCCGCTGGCGCTCGTGAGCGGGCGTGAACGCATCTACTTCGAGCATTTCTGGAACGACTTTGCGGCCGACCCGAATCACTCGGTGCCCGAAGCCGATCGCCGGTTCTATGCCAAGGCCTACGCGCAGCCGGGCGGCATGCGTGCCGGATTCGAGTACTTCAAGGCCTTCGAGCAGGACGCCGCCGAGTTTGCGGAAATGGGCAAGACGCCGCTGCCCATGCCGATGCTGGTCCTCTCCGGCGAAAAGGCCGGCGGGACTTTTCTTGTCGAACAGGGCAAGATGGTCGCGACCAACGTGCAGGGCGTGATCGTCAAAGGGTCCGGGCACTGGCTCATGGAAGAGGCGCCGGACCAGGTCATACCGGCATTGATCACCTTCCTCGGCTAGCCCGAGGGCTCGAACAGTGGAACTCAACGGGCACAGACGTCGAATCGACAAAGGAGAATCAACATGGACCTTCAACTCAACGGCAAGCTCGCGCTGGTGAGCGGCAGCACCGCCGGAATCGGTTACGCCATTGCGCGCACGCTGGCCCAGGAGGGCGCAAGCGTGATCGTGAACGGCAGATCGCAGGCGGCGGTCGACGAAGCGGTGGAGCGCATCCGCTCGGAAACGCAAGGCACGGTGCTCGGCCATGCCGGCGACCTCAGCCGGGCAGACGCTGCCGAGGAGGCGGTGCGCCGTCACCCCGGCATCGGCATCCTCGTCAACAACCTGGGCATCTTCGAGGCCAAGGCTTTCGAAGATATTCCGGATGAAGATTGGCAGCGCTTCTTCGACGTGAACGTGCTGAGCGGCGTGCGCCTTGCGCGCCTGGTGCTGCCGGAGATGAGGCGAGCGAACTGGGGAAGGATCATCTTCATCTCGAGCGAGAGCGCAGTGCAGATACCGACCGAGATGATTCACTACGGCATGACGAAGACCGCGCAGCTTGCGGTTTCGCGTGGGCTTGCGGAATCGGTCGCCGGCACGAACATCACGGTCAACAGCGTGCTTCCGGGCCCGACGAAATCGCGCGGCGTCGGCGACTTCGTGGAAGGCATGGCGCGATCGAGCGACAAGAGCTTCGAGCAGGTCGAAGCAGAGTTCTTCGATCACGTCCGCCCGACATCGCTGATCAAGCGCTTCGCTTCGCCGCAGGAGGTGGCCTCGCTGGTGGCATACGTGGCAAGCCCGCTCGCTTCGGCAACCACGGGCGCGGCACTTCGCGTCGACGGCGGTGTGGTCAAGAGTGCCTTCTGACCCAAGGCGTTTGCGACGGCGAGCGGAAGCTGTCCGAGCCTGGTGCGCAACAGGCACACACTGAAGATGCCTCCGGGAACATTCAGCGTTTGCAAGCTTTCGAAGCTGACCTGTTCGCCCAAGTAGTATCGGAGGCTGGTCTCCAGCGAGCGACTGATCTGACCGCAGCCAGGCTTGGCAGCGAGCCTGCGCGACAGGCCCCGTGCGCTCGCGGGAGGGTTGCCAATCCGTTCCCCGAGGGGAGAGCGTCAGTCATGGCGCAACCGACGAAATGCGACAAGTCATCTACTACTCGCTGATGCTCCTGCTGGGCTTCTTCTGGTACCGGTATGGGCAGAAGCTTCTTCGCCGGGGGCCTCGAGACGAAAGCGACGAACTCGCCAAGGGACCATTGGGTCCCGTGGGCCTGCTGATGTCCGCCGGCATTGCCTGCACCCTGTTTTTCTTCATGATGCGCGGATTGATCCGCCGCGAGATCCCGTGTGTTGGAAAAGGGTGCCAGAGCCAGCTTTACACCCTGGCTGCGAATGCGGCCGACTACTGGGCCAACATGTTCTTCCTGCTTTGGATGGTGCTCGGCCTCGGCTATGCGGTGTACGTGACGCTCAGGATCTGGTACCGGTCGTGACGCCTTGCGATCAAGACCTCAGAGGCCCGGCGAGCTTGCAGGTATGGAGGATGACGCCGGACTGCAGTGCTTTCGTGTTGATGAGTTCGAAAGAACGCGGCGGGGTGCCTTCGGCAAAGAGGCGCTTCCCGGTGCCCAGCAGAACCGGATAGACGATCAGCGTGATTTCATCTGCAAGCCCATGCTCGAACAGCATCGACGTCAGCGTGGAACTGCCCCAGAGGATCAGGTTCGGTCCCGCCTGCGACTTGATGCGGCGAATGTCCTCGACGGTCTCCGGTCCAAGTCCTTCGAAGGGGCCCCATGCCAGGCTTTCCGGGCGATGGGTCACGACATATTTGGTGGCCGCATTGAGACTGTCCGCCATGGGACTGGCTGGTGCCTGCGGCCAGAAGCCCGACCACAGGTCGTAGGTGCGCCGGCCGAGCAGCAGATCGAAGCGCCCGCCGTGCGCAGCGAAGACTTCGTCCCGACCCGCGGGCGTCCGATAGGGCGCGGTCCAGTCACCGTAAGGGAAATGGTCATCGCCGGATGTCTGGATCACGCCGTCCAGCGACATGTGCTCCATGATCTTGAGCTTTCTCATTCGGGTCTCCTTGCGTGCAAGCGTAGCCGTCGGTCCCGTGTTGCGCAACCGCATGGTGCGTGCGTCAGGCGGCCGAACTCCTCGCTGGCAGCACCGCCTCCAGCACGAAACGCGTCGGGCCGCTGGTGTCCCTGTCACTGACTGCCAGGCCCAGTTGCCGCCACAGCGCCGGGCTCAGCGGGCGAACGGCGATGCGCGGATCACGCGCGGGCTCGTGTGATTCCTCGGGCAGCAAGGCCGCCCCGTAGCCGGCGGCGACCAGTGTCCTGATCGCGTCGTTGTAGTTGAGCTCGATGCGCGGGCGGCAGTGGACGCCGGCCGCGGAGAACCATTCCGCGGTCAGGCGGTAGAGGCGCGTGGAGGCGTCGTTCATGATCAGCGGCCGCTGGGCCAGCCACTGCGGTGTCAGCCGCCTGGGTGCTTTCCAATCGGCCGGCAGAAAGGCGACCACGGCCTCGCGCCGCAGAGGCGTGACATGAACTCCGCGCACGGGCGGCTGGGGCAGGGCGACGACCGCCAGGTCCAGGCTGCCCGCGGCGAGCCGGGCCATGCTGTCGTTGGAAGTCAGCACCTGCACGTTCACTTCGATGCCCGGATGGTTGCGCGCAAGGCGTTCGAGCGCGGGCGGCAGCAGGTGCGCGATGGCACCGGTCGAAGCGCCTACGCGCACGCGGCCGGTCTGGCCGGCGAGCTGGCGTCGAACGTCTTCCACCGCATCGTCCGCGTCCGCCAGAAGCCTTCGGGCGCGCGCAATGAACCGCTCCCCCAACGCGGTCGCTTGCGCAGGCCCGCGCCCGCGAACGAGCAATTGGCCGCCCAGGCGCGACTCCAGCTCCGCGATCTGCACGGTGACGGTGGGGGCCGCCAGGTGCAGTGCGCGGGCGGCATTGGCCAGGGAGCCGAGGTCGGCAATGGCGACCAGGGTGCGCAGATGGTCAAGGCTCAGTTCCCGCATGTTGCAAATTCAACTTTTCTTAATTTGGGGTTGCATATATTTAGCTGGAGCTATCTTGGACGCCTATCTACGATCGCGCTCCATGGACCTCAATATTTTCATCGACGGCGATCAAGGCACCACTGGCCTCGATCTGCAGAACCGTCTCCGGGGTGGGGAATTTCTCATCCGCACACTGCCGACGGACTTGCGCAAGGATGCAGCGGCGCGCAGGGCTGCGCTCAACGAGTGCGACATCGCGATCCTCTGCCTGCCCGATGCCGCGGCCCGGGATGCGGTGGCGATGATCGACAACCCGGCAGTGCGTGTCATCGACGCCAGCTCGGCGCACCGCACCAGCCCGGGTTGGGTCTACGGCCTTCCGGAGCTCGATGCGGGGCAAGGCGAACGCATCGCGTCGGCATCGCGGGTCACGAATCCGGGCTGCTATCCCACCGCCGCAGTCGCGCTGCTGCGGCCGTTGACGGATGCGGGTCTGCTGCCGGCCGACTATCCGCTCGTCATCCACGCCGTGTCAGGTTATTCGGGCCAGGGCAGGGCGGGCGCGGAAGCTTACGAGGCTGGGACGGGTGCGCATTCGTTGAAGGTCTACGGGCTTGGCTTGGAGCACAAGCATGTGCCGGAGATCGAGACCTATGCCGGCTTGGCGCAGCGGCCCATCTTCGTGCCGGCCTATGGCAGCTACCGGCAGGGCATCGTGCTCACCATCGGACTGCACACGCGGATGCTTGCCGCAGACGCCTCCGGCGCGCGCATCCACGAATGCCTGATGGAGCGATACCGCGACGCGGCGAAGGTGCGTGTGGTGCCGATGTCTCCGGACGCGCCAGTGACGGAGCTGGACCCGCAAGTCCACAACGGCACGAACGACATGAGCCTGGCGGTTGCCTGCAATGAACGCACGGGACAGATTGTCTTGAGCGCGGTTCTCGACAACCTGGGCAAGGGCGCGGCAGGCGCGGCCTTGCAGAACCTGCGCCTGATGGCCGGGGTCAGACCCCTTCGATGATCCGCAGATCGCGCTCGACGCCGTCTCCCAGCGCGTCAAGCGCGGCCTTGTATTCGGGGCTGTCGTGCGTGGCCGTCGCCTGTTCCAGGCTGTCGAACTCGATCAGCACGGTGCGCTCGGACAAGCCGTGTTCGTAGACCTTTGCGGGAAGGCCGCGCGCCAGGAATCGCCCGCCGCCGGCGGAGATCGCAGGACCTGCCAGCTTCGCGTAGGCCGCGAGCTTGTCGGCGTCCTTGACGGCACGGTATGCACTGACCCAATAGGCTTTTGCCATGGTGATTGCTCTTTGGTTGATCAGCCGGAAATATAGCGTGGCGGCGCGGGCGATGCAGGCGCACCCGGTGCTCAGGCCTCCAGCGCCAGCACGGCAAAGCTGGCCAGCCAGTGTTCGCCCATGTAGTCGCCGGCCACATGGGGCAGGCCCAGTGCGAGATGTTCGTCGGCGGCCTGCAGCGCGGCAATGCGGCGCGCATCGCCCTCGGGCAGCGAAGAGGCGATGCTGCGCCAGCACCAGGCGCGGCTGAGGTTCAGGCCGTCGAGGTGTGCGATCTTGCCGTCGGTGCGGTCCGATACCGACGCCGGGTGAAACAGCGTGGCCGGTTCGCGCGATGCGATGCGCGGCAGGAAACGATCGAGCCACGACACGAACTCGTCTGGCGGCAGCAGGCGCCGCATGCATTCGGCTTCGATCAGCGCGGAAGACTGGAAGTCGTCGCCGCTGGGTTCGCCCCAGGCCGGGCAGTCGGTGTCGTCGCCGTACCAGCGGCTGGCCGTGGAAAGCAGCAACTCGGCCAGCGCGGTGTCCGATGTCGCCTGTGCATAGTCGGCTGCCATCCGGAGGCCGAAAGCCGTATTGAAATGGGTGCCGACGCGCACGGGGTAGGTGGCCAGCGGAAGGAAGTCGCGGTAGCGCTGCGCGAAGGTTTCGGCAAGCGGTGCCATCGCGTTCGACCAGCGTGCGTCACTGTGCTGCGCGAGCTCCGACGCCAGCTTGAGCAGCCAGCCCCAACCGTACGGCCGCTTGAAGCCGCGGGCGGTGGGCTGCGCGAGGTAGGCGCATTCGACGGCGATCTTCGCCGGCACGTAGTGTTCGTCGAAGAGCTGTTCGATCCTCGCGGCCGGCGCGATGCCGGGGAAGCGGCGCAGCAGGTACGCCAGCATCCAGTGGCTGTGCACGCAGGAGTGCCAGTCGTAGCTGCCGTAGAACACCGGATGCAACTCGCTCGGCGTGCGTGCGTCCTGCGGGCCGGCCAGCACGTGGTCGGGCTTGTTGGGGTATTCGCGCGTGACATGGCCCAGTGCGATGTCGGCAAAGCGCGCGGCCAGATCTTCGGTGAGGGTCGGTTGCATCCGCGGATGTTGGCATATCGCTCGTCGCGGACGAAGAAGAAGCCGCGCGCTATGCGGACCGGATGAGCAACAGCTGCCAGTTCAGTCCACAGGCCTGCGGCGGCCGGTCATTGGGGATCGACGACATCGAACTCGAACTGCACCGGCGCGGAGTCTTCTACGTAAGCGGTGATCAGGTAGTGGCCGGCAGGATCGCCCTGGGCCACGTCCCAAGACTTCGAAATGGTGCCGTCGTAGACGTTCAGGGTCACGTCCATCGAGATGGTCTTGCGATCCGCCGACATGCCGTGAGGCTGGCCACCGGTGCCCCATGTCTTCGGGGTTTCCGGCAATGTCATGCGTTCGAGAACGCGGACCTTGCCGGACTTCTGGTTGAGTTTCAGGATCCAGCCGTAGTTCTGGTTGACCGTTCGAGGAACGGTGTTCGAAGCCCTGAATTCCAGCACGTTGTTGTTGGGTGCGAGCTTGAAGAGGCCGAAGACCGCGTCGAGGGGACACGCGCCATTCGTTTTCGGCGCGGCGGCGCAGGCTTTGAACACGGCGGCATTGGATTCGGCCATGGACAAATGCGACGTTGTGCCTATCGTTTGAGCGCCGATGTGCATCGACGTGAGCGCGGCGGAAAGAACAACAAGGTGGCGGAAATGGTTCATGGCAAATGAGGTCCTTCAAGCGGCTGTCGAACGGTCAAGCCCAAGCGTCCGCTTTCGAGAACGTCTGATGGCCGATTCGGGGCTGGTCTCGTAGGCGGTGCTTCGACCAAAGCTGGCCAACAGCCGTCGTTGGCAAGGCGCTTGCGACTTAGACCGCCGCCGGGTGGTCCTCGAGCGGCACGAAGGAATTGCCGGAGGGTGCCAGGGCCACGATGGAGCCGGACTCGATGTCGTACACCCATCCGTGTAGCGTCAGCTTTCCTTGCGCCAGCGCGAGCGCCACGGAAGGATGGGTGCGCAGGTTGTTCAACTGTGCGATGACGTTCTCACGCACCATGCTGTCGATGCGCGCTCGCTCGGTGTCGTGGTGCTTCGACTCGTTGATCATGCGGGCCGCGTCCGCATACCGAAGCCAGTTCTTCACCGCCGGCATGTGATCCAGGCACGCGCAGGTGGCAACGGCAGTCATCGCACCGCAGTCGGAGTGGCCGCATATGACGATGTCCGTGACCTTCAAGGCGGCGACCGCGTATTCGACCGTTGCCGACACGCCCCCAGGTTCCGGACCGAAGGAGGGAACGATGTTGCCGGCGTTGCGGATGACGAACAAGTCGCCGGGCTCGCGCTGTGTCACCAGCTCAGGGACCATGCGGCTGTCCGAGCAGGAAATGAACAGCGTCGTCGGCTCCTGCTTGTTTGCGAGCTTCTGGAATAGTTCTCGGCGAGCAGGAAACACCTCTCGCTGGAACCGCAGGAATCCGTCTACAACGTCACGCATCGAGCCTCCAACTGATGGTGAATTTTACCAAGGAGCGGGTGCGGCCCGGCAAGGCGCTGTTTCAGGGAGACCGGGCAGGCTCCTTCGCGATGAAATCGACTGGTTGGACTTCGTCGCCGGAGCAGGTGTGCCCGTGGCCAGCATGCTTCTCGTGCTTCCGGCCTCTTCCAAGTCTTGGCCTCGGGACCACCGCGCCATCCGGTCAGAATGGGAGACTATGCCGATGCCTATGCAGCCCCTGTTCGACGCAATCGCTTCAATGTCCGCACCGGTGGATGCGCAGCGCATCTTCCACGGCCGCGGCGGGCTTCATCCCGAGTGCGCTCACTTGTCGCTGGACTTCTTCCCGCCGGTTTGGCTGTTGACCAGCTTCAAGCCTGCGACCGACGACGAACTGGCTGCAATCGGCGCCGCGCTGGAGCGCCGCTGGTCGCAGTTGGCACCGGGTGAAACGCTGCAATGGGTGTTTCAGTGCCGGCATGAAGGACAGAGCAGCACGCAACTCATGAGCGGTTCGCTGCCCGACCCGCATTGGGTCACCGAGGAGGGTGTTCGCTATCGCGTCAACGTGGCCCGGGGCCAGAACCACGGGCTGTTTCTCGACATGGCCGAAGGGCGGCGCTGGGTTCGTGCGTTTGTGAAGGCGCGCCCCGACGCCCGGTCGCGCGTCAAGGTGCTCAACCTGTTTGCCTACACCTGCGCGTTCTCGGTGGTCGCATTGCAGGCAGGAGCCCGCCACGTCACCAACCTGGACATGAGCAAGGGCGCACTGGCCGTGGGGCAGCAGAACCACCGCGCCAACGGCGTGCTCGAAGGCGCGAGCTTCCTCCCCCATGACCTTTTCAGTTCGTGGGGAAAAATCACGCGCGCAGGCCCTTACGGGCTGGTCATCGTCGACCCACCGAGCTATCAAAAGGGAAGTTTCATCGCGACCAAGGACTACGCCCGGCTGATCAAGCGCTTGCCTGACCTGCTCGCGCCCGATGGCCATGTCCTGCTATGCCTCAATGCGCCAGAACTGGGACCCAAATTCCTGCAGGAGCAAATGGGCGAACTGGCGCCGGAACTTGATTTCGTGGAGAGACTGGCGAATCCGAGCACCTTTCCCGACGTGTCCGACGAGCGGTCACTGAAGGTGCTGGTGTACCGGGCGCCGCCGGATGTCCGGACCTGAGGTCTGAAGCGACCGGCCTGCTTTTCCTTCCCTTTCTTCCCTCGCTCTTAGTGCCACCTGATGGCGATGAACATGCCCGTGCCGGACATGATCGCGCTGGTGCGAACCGGCGTCGCTGCTCGGCGGTGATGCACTGGAAATTACAAAGCACCTTTTCATGCCTTGATGCATGCCGCGAAGCGTGCGCTCCTAAACTGGGAAAAAGCATTCCGCATCCCATTCAGGAGACATCCCATGCCAGTCCGGAAGCGCCTTGGCGGCTTTCTGCTCGGTCTCGTCCTCGCCGTCGGTGGGGCGCAGGCCCAACAACCCTTGCGCATCGTCGTTCCCTTCGCGGCCGGCGGCGGAACCGATCAGTACGCGCGGCTGCTGGCCTCCGAACTCACCAGCCGCGGCACCCAGACGATCGTGGAGAACAAGCCGGGCGCCAGCGGCATCGTGGCGGCGGGCAACGTGGCGCGTTCCAAGCCCGACGGCACCACGTTGCTGATGAGTTCGCTGAGCATCCTGGCCAGCCACACCGTGATGTACGACAAGCTGCCCTACGACCCGGTGACCAGCTTCACGCCGGTCACGCAGATCGCCTACCAGCCGACCATCATCGTGGGGCGCTCGGACCTGCCCTACAAGAACATCAAGGAAATGGTGGCCTATGCCAAGGCGCATCCGGACAAGATCAACCGCGGCTCGCCGGGCGCATCCATCCTGACCAACCTGGCGCCCCTGGCCTTCGAGAGCATGGCGGGCATCCGCACGATGCACATTCCCTTCAATGGTGATTCGCCCGGCCTGCAGGCCATGCTCGGCAGCCAGATCGACATCCAGGGAACCTCCATCACCGGCCCGCTGCAGCATGTCAAGGCGGGCAAGATGCGCGTGCTGGGCGTGATGGACGTCAAGCGTCTGCCCCAGGTGCCCGATGCGCCCACCTTCAAGGAGCAGGGCTACGACATCGAGGCGCTGCTGTGGTACGCGCTTTCCGCACCCGCCGCCACGCCCAAGGACATCGTCGACAAGCTCAACCGCGCGGTCAACCAGGTGCTGGTCGATCCCGCCTTCATCGCGCGCGCGCAGGCCATAGGGATGGAGCCGCGAGGCGGCACGCCGCAGGCGCTGGCCGACTACGTGAAGGCCGAGACGCAGCGCTGGATCCCGCTGCTGCAGCGCCTGGACCTGCCCAAGCAGGGGCACTGAATGAGCCCCTTGTTCGACGACACCGTGGCCCTGGTCAGCGGTGCGAGCCAGGGCATCGGCTTCGCGATTGCCACCCGCCTGCTCGAGGCGGGCTGCCGCGTGGCACTGACAGACCTCGACGCCGACAGCACCCGGGAAGCGGCCCGTCGCACAGGCCACGCGGCGGACCGCGTCCGGCCCTATGCGCTGGACGTGCGCGATGCCGCGCAATGCGAAGCCGTGGTCGCCGATCTGCAGGAAGCCTGGGGGCCCGTGGGCGTGCTCGTGAACAACGCGGGGGTGAGCGGCCGCAGCGCCGTGTTCGAGGCACAGGCACTCTCGCAGGACATCGACCACGTGATGGCGGTGAACGTCAAGGGCGTGCTCAACCTGTCCGTGGCCTGCACACGGGGCCTGCACCGGACCCGTGGCGCCATCGTCAACGTGGCATCCATCACTTCGCTGGTGGCGACCTCGGCGCACATCGCCTACGGCGCCTCCAAGGGGGCCGTCGCCCAGTTGACCAAGTTCCTGGCGCGAGACTTCGGGCCGTACGGCGTGCGCGTCAACGCCGTCGCACCCGGACTGGTGATGACGCCCATGACCGCCCACATCGCGGATGACGCCGAACGCTGCGAGCGGATGGTGCGCCGTACGTATCTGCGCCGCGCGGCGGATCCGCAGGACATCGCGGGTCCCGTGGTGTTCCTGGCTTCGGAGCAGGCGCGCTACGTCACCGGCACCATCCTGCCGGTGGATGGCGGCTACACAGCCAACTGATGCCTTCATTGCGGGAAGAACACATGATCCGGGATCCCTCTGCATTCGACGAAACCCTGGCCGCCTTGCGGCGCTATGTGCGGGAGCAGCTGATTCCACGCGAGGCGGAGGTCGAGCGGCGGGACGAGGTTCCGGCCGACCTCGTCGACGACATGGCGGCGCGCGGCTTCTTCGGCTGGTCCATTCCGCAGGAATGGAGCGGCGCCGGAATGACGACCGAAGAACTGGTGCTTGCCGCGATGGAGCTGTCCCAGGCCTCGGTCGCGTTCCGGGCGCGGGTGGGCACGAACACCGGCATCGGCTCCGAGGCACTGGTGGCCGACGGCACGCCGCAGCAGAAGGCCCGCTACCTGCCGCTGCTGGCCAGCGGCGCCTTGACCGGCGCGTTCGCATTGACGGAGCCCGATGCCGGCTCGGATGCGACCGCGCTGAAGACGAGCGCCGCACGCGACGGCGAGCACTACGTGCTCAACGGAACCAAGTGCTTCATCACCAATGCGCCGATCGCGGGGCTGTTCACCGTGCTGGCGCGCACCGATCCGCAGGACCGCTCCGCCCGTGGCATCTCGGCCTTCCTGGTCGAGCGCGGCACGCCCGGCCTTTCGACGGGAGAGGCCTACCGCAAGATGGGGCAGGCCGGATCGCCCGTGTCCGAGGTGCTTCTGAGCGACTGCCGCGTGCCTGCCGACAGCCTCATCGGTGGCGTGGAGGGCATGGGTTTCAAGACGGCGATGAAGGTGCTCAACAAGCAGCGCATCCACCTGGCGGCGCTGTGCACGGGCCCGGCCATCCGCATGCTGGATGAAGCCGTCGCCTGGACCTGCGAGCGCCGCCAGTTCGGCCAGCCGGTGGCCGGCTTCCAGCTGGTGCAGGCCCTGATCGCCGACTGCCAGACCGAAATCCAGGCGGCGCGCGCGCTGATCCTGCAGACCGCGCGCCAGCGCGACGCCGGCGAGGACGTGACCATGCAGGCGTCGATCTGCAAGTACTTCGCCTCGGAGATGTGCGGACGCGTGGCGGACCGCTGCGTGCAGATGCTGGGCGGCACGGGCTTCATCCAGGGCCATCCGGTCGAGCGCTTCTATCGCGACGTCCGGCTGTTCCGCCTCTACGAAGGCACGAGCCAGATCCATCAACTGAACATTGCCAGGCGCACCATCGCGGCGGCCGGCTACCGCCTGGGCGACTGAGCGAGCGGTATCAAAAAAGCAAGATCCGGGAATATCGAATGAACCACTCTTCTTCCATGCAGCCGCTTGCCGGCGTGCGTGTGCTGGACCTCTCCAGGGTCATGGCGGGCCCGCTGTGCGGCATGGCGCTGGCCGACCTGGGCGCCGACGTCATCAAGGTCGAGCACCCGGAGCGCGGCGACGACACGCGGGACTGGGGCGTGCGCATCGGCAGCCACAACACGTCCTACTTCAACAGCTGCAATCGCAACAAGCGCTCGATCTGCGTCGACCTGCAGGACAAGGACGGGCAGGAACTCGTGCGCAAGCTCGCGGCGCAGTGCGACGTGGTCATCCAGAACTTCAAGTACGGCGGCGCGCAGAAGATGGGGCTGGGCTATGAAGACCTGCGCAGCATCAACCCGGAGATCATCTACTGCTCGATCTCGGGCTATTCGGTGCTGAGCGACGAGAAGGCGCGGCCGGGCTACGACCTCGTGATCCAGGGCGAGACCGGCTTGATGGCCATGAATGGCGAAGAAGGGCAGGGGCCGCTGAAGTTCGGCATTGCCGCGGTCGACATGTTCACCGGCATGTACTCGGCCCAGGCCATCCTGGCCGTGCTGTACGAGCGCACGCGCACCGGCCAAGGCCGCCACATCCAGATGTCGCTGTACGACAGCGGGATGATGATCACGTCCTACTACGGGCTGACCGCCTGGCTCAACCGGGGGGATCCGGCGAAGTTCGGCAACTCGCATCCGTCGATCGTGCCGTACGGCGTGTTCGAGGCCGCGGACGGACCGCTGGTGATAGCGGTCGGAAACAACGGCCAGTTCAAAAGGTTCTGCGAGGAGGTGATCTTCTGCCCGGAACTGCCTGTCGATCCGAAGTTCGCCACCAACACCGAACGCTCCAGGCACCGGCACGAACTGCTGCCCATACTGCTCGGCGAGATCGGACAGTTCTCGCGCGCCGATCTCATCGGCCGCATGAACAAGGCCGGCATTCCCTGCGGCGAGGTGCTCGGCCTCTACGAGGCGCTGCAGTCGGAGCGCACGGCGCAGACGCAGGTCTGGCACAGCTTCGAAGACACGCAGGCGGGAGCGCAGGCCGTCCATGCGCCGCCCTACATCATCGACGGCGCGCGCGCCGGTGTGCGCCGTCCTCCGCCGCACCTGGGGGAGCACACGGCCGAAGTGCTGCGCGAGCTGCTCGACATGGGCGAGGCGCAGCTCGAAGCCCTGGGCAACAGGAGCATCATCAAGTAGGCGGGCAGGGCCCGAGGGCCCTGCCGCTTACTGCGCCTGCTTGGGCAGGTTGAGGCTTTGCAGCAGCGGAACCCAGCGGTCCGCCTCGGCCTTGATGAACTTGCCCAGTTCTTCGGGCGTGCCGCCCTGGGGCTCCATGCCGATCGCATGGGCCCGGGCCACGAACTCGGGGTCGGCGATCACCTTGTTCACGGCCTTGTTCAGGCGGTCGATCGCCGGCTTGGGCGTGCCGGCAGGCACCGAAAGGGAATACCAGAGCCTGGCTTCCATGTCGAAGCCCTGCTCCTTGAAGGTGGGCGCATCGGGCACCTGCGGCAGGCGCTGCGAGTCCATCACGCCCAGCACGCGCAACTTGCCCGACTTCACATAAGGCAGCGATCCGGTGATGGAGGTGCCGTGGATGTCGATCTGGTTGCCCAGCAGGGCCTGGAGCGCAGGGGCGTCGCCGTTGAAAGGAATGTGCAGCGTGCTGAAGCCCTGTTCCTTTTCGAAGGCGAGGGGAGCCAGGTTCGTCAGGATCGCCGCCCCAGGCGAACCCCGGTTGATCTTGCCCGGGTTCTGCTTGGCGTAGGCCACCATTTCCTTGATGTTCTTGTACGGCAGGTCGGTGCGGCCCACGACGATGGCGGGTTGGTAGGCGATCTGCGTGACCGGCGAGAAATCCTTCGCGGGGTCGTAGGGCAGCTTGTCGTAGAGAACGCTGTTGTTCGCGAGCGTGCCGAGCGAGGACACGAGCACCGTCTGTCCGTCCGGCTTCGCGCGGGCGACGTAGTCGGCCGCGAGGATGCCGCTGGCGCCGGGCTTGTTCTCGATGATGACGTTGAGCCCCTGCTTGTTGAGCTCCTGGGCCAAAATGCGGCAGTACTGGTCGGTGCCGCCGCCGGCCGCGAAGGGCACGACGATGCGGGTCACCTGCTGTGCGAGGGCGAGGGTGGGGGCGATGGCGCACGCACACAGTGCCAGCCCCATGACGAGTTTGCGATAGCTCATTTTGTCTCCAGCTTCGGTCCGGATCCGGACTCTCGAATCAGTCTAGATGGCCGCCCGGCGTGTGGATCGGCAGGGAATGAAAAGCAGCTTTGCGCGATCCGCAGCCGGGACCCCCCGGCCCGCCCACACACTTGGCCGATGACCGTGAAGATCACCAGAGTCGGGACGACCAAAGACCAATTGGGCGAGAGCCCCTGCTGGGATGCCGACGCCCAGGCCCTGACCTGGATCGACGCACTGCCCGGCACGCTCTGGAGGCTGCCCCTGGATGCCGTGCAGGCCGAACGCCACCAGCTGCCCGCGCCCGTGGGCTCGATCGCGCCCTGCCGCAGCGCGGCCGTCGTGGTGGCCCTGCGCAACAGCTTCGCGCGCTATGACTTCGCCACGCGCAGGCTGGAGCACCTGGCCGGCATTCCCGTGGACCATCCGAAGGTTCGCTTCAACGACGGCAAATGCGATGCGGCCGGCAACTTCCTGGCGGGCACCATGCACATCGACCGCCAGGCCGGCGAGCCCGTGATGGGCGGGCTCTACCGGCTGCGCACCGACTGCCGGGTGGAACAACTGGCCGACGACATCGGCTTTGCCAATGGGCCTTGCTTCAGCCCCGACGGCGCCGTGCTCTACCTGGCCGACAGCCTGGAGCGGATCATCTGGGCCTACGACTACGACCCGGACGGTCCCCTGCGCAACAAGCGCGTCTTTGCTCGCACGCAGGCCTTCGACTCCGGTCCCGACGGCGCAACGACCGATTCGCAAGGGTTTCTCTGGACCGTGCTGACCCGCGCCGCCAGGCTCGCGCGCTACGCGCCGGACGGCGAACTGGACCGCGTGATCGAGCTGCCGGTGAGCTATCCGACGAGCATCTGCTTTGGCGGGCCGCGCCTTGAACACCTGTACCTCACGAGCATTTCGCGCAGCACGCGGCTGGAGGGCACGCTGGCGCAGGACGGCGGCCTGTTCCAGCTCGAGGGTCTTCCCGCGGCGGGACGACTGCCCCATCACTTCGGGGATTGCTAGCCGGTCTCGCTTCTCATCGCGTCCGCCACGTAGTCCACGAAGGCCCGCACCTTCAGCGGAAGCACACGGCTTTGCCGGAAGACGGCGAAGATGCCGTTCGAGAAGGCCCGCACCGCAAAGCGGTATTCGGGCAGCAGCCGCACCAGGGCGCCTTCGCGCAAGTCGTCGCGAACGGTGGCCTCGGACAGCAGCGCCACGCCCATGCCGCCGATGGCGGCCAGCCGCAGCACCTCGCCGTTGTTGGCGCTCAGCACGCCCTGGATGAGCAGCTCCTGCTGCTCTCCGGCCTGGTCGATGTACTTCCAGGTGGTGATCTCGCGGTCGCGCCGATAGGTGAGGCAGCGCACCTGCGGCAAGTCGGAGGGATGCCGGATGCGGGAGTAGGTCTTCAGGAAGGCCGGGCTGGCCACCAGCACCTCGTCGCTCGACAGCAGCCGCTTGATGACGAAGCCCGAATCGTTGGACTCACCGGTGCGGATGTCGACATCGAAGTCCTGGTCCACCAGGTTGATCGGATGCTCCGAGAGTTCCAGCTCGACTCGGATGTCCGGATAGAGCTCCGCGAAACGCGGCAGCAGCGGTGCCAGCACCCGCAGGGCGATGTGTGTCCGGGAGTGCACGCGCAGGCGGCCTTCCGGCCGTTCGCGCGCGCTGTGCACGGCCTGCTCGGCCTCGTTCATGAGCTCCAGCATCGCCTCGGCCCGCTCCAGGAAGGCCTGGCCCGCTTCGGTCACCTTGAGGTTGCGGCTGGTGCGGTCCACCAGCTGCACGCCCAGTTCTTCCTCCATCGCACTGATGCGCCGCGAGATGGTCGCCGGCGAAAGACTGAGGCTGCGGGCCGCGGCCGAGAGGCTCCCCTTGCGCTGGGTGGCGACAAAGATGCGCAGCGAATCGAGCGCTTTCATTTCGAAAGACGCAAAGAAGCTGTGCATGCGCTGGTGATCCAGCGAGGGCTCGAGTTCCTACGATTGGCCTCGATCAGAACCAGCCAACCAGGAGCAACAGCGATGGACTTCGGAATCTTCATTTTGATGCAGCAACGGAACAAGCATAAGACGTCCCACCAGATTCTGCGCGACGCCGTCGAGCAGACGCGCCTGGCGGACGAACTGGGCTTCGGTGCCGCTTGGTACGCCGAGCACCACTTCAGCAACTACGGCATGTGCTCGTCGCCGCTGACCATGATCGCGCACTGCGCCGCGGTCACGCGCAACATCCGCCTGGGCACGGGCATTGTCGTCGCTCCGCTGTACACGCCGGCGCGCCTGATCGCGGACGTGGCGATGGTCGACCAGCTGTCCAACGGCCGCCTGAACCTGGGCATCGGCTCTGGCTACCAGCACTTCGAGTTCGAGCGCTTCGGCGTGTCGCTGGAGTCGGCCAAGGGCCGCACCTTCGAGATGCTCGACATGCTCGAAGCCGGCCTGCGGCAGCCCAAGTTCAGCTATGACGGCGAGTACTACCAGCAGCCCATGAGCGCGATCAGCCAGCGCGCGGTGCAGCGGCCGATGCCGCCGATGTGGATCACCAGCGTCGACCCGGCCTTCCTGTCGCGCGCCGTGAAGTCCGATCACCACGTGTTCGTCTCCGGCGGCGACGGCGGGCTGGAGAAGCTGGCGAGCACCCGTGGCCTCATCGACAAGGTGGCCGCGGCCGAGGGCAAGGACCCCGCGGGCGTGCAGGTCGGCCTGCTGCGCGCGGCCTTTGCGAGCAACGACAAGGCCGAGGTGGAAAGCTACCTCGAGTGCGCGCGCTACCAGCGCCGCATCGCCGTCAGCCTGAAGCGCCGCACCGCGCAGATCGCCGACGACTACCAGGTCGAGGAAGGCATCGTCGAAGGCGAACCCTCGCTGGACGAGATGCGCACGCTGCTGCCCGTGGGCGACATCGACACCGTGATCGAACGCGTGGTCAACGAGATCCGCACGCTCAAGCCGGTGCACTACTGCTTCCAGACCCAGATGGGCGACTTCGACCACCCGACCATGCTGCGCCAGCTCGAGGTGTGGGGCAAGGTCATCATTCCGACGGTGCAGCAGGAGATCGCCAACGATCCGCCGCACCGGCCGGCGGCCAAGGCCGAACTCGCCGCGGCCTGAGCCCGCGTGCCTGGAGACGCCATGTCCGAAGCCGCCGAAGGCATCCGCTCGCTCATCGAGCCCGCCCAGTTCCGCCAGCTGCTCGGTTGCTTTCCGACCGGCGTGGCCGTCATCACCACGCGCGCACCCGACGGGCAGCCCGCGGGCCTGACCTGCAACTCGTTCAGCTCGGTGTCGCTGGATCCGCCGCTGGTGCTGTTCAGCCTGCGCAATGCCAGCCGCCTGCTGTCCACCTTCCAGGCAGCGGACGGCTTTGCCATCAACATCCTGTCCGAGCAGCAGGACGCGCTGTCGGGCCGCTTCGCGTCGAGCAAGATCGAGGACAAGTTCGACGGCGTGCGCTGGCGCGCGGGCTCGCTGGGCATGCCGTTGATCGACGACTGCCTGGTGGGCTTCGAGTGCAGCGTGCATGCCGCGCACGAGGCGGGCGACCACACCATCTTCATCGGCGAGGTGCGCCACCTGAGCGCCGGGGCGTCCGAGCAGGCGCTGGTGTTCTACAAGGGCGCCTACATGAAGCTGGCCGAGTCGCTGCGCAAGCTGGTCGTGGAAGGGCGGCTGGGAGACGCCGACATCGACGAGGCCTATCGCACGCTCTACGGCACGCTGCTGCGCCTGGCCAGCGAACGCGCCACCGAGGCCGAGCTGGACGCGGTGCACGAGGCCGCCGACACCATCGAGGCGCACCCCGACGACGCACCGCTGAAGGAGCGCATTGCCTCCGCCAGCGCGTTCTTCGCCTCGATCGCGGCCGCAGGCCACAACGAGGCGCTGACGCTGATGGCACAGACCATGACCAGCGTGCTGCGCGAGCGCATGACGCACGTGCTCTCGGTGCGTCCGCGCCCCGACCTTTTTCCGCTGCGCCGCAAGGTGGCGCACAACCTGCGCCGGCGCGATGCCGACGGCGCCGCGGCCGCCCTGGACGAGCTGATCACGCAGTTGCGCAGGGGCTGAGCCTTTCCGTCATTCCACAGGAGACAAGATGTCCATCGACTACGCCGGCTTCCGGCGCGAACTCGACTCGTTCGCGCGCGATGCCTGCCCACCCGAGATCCGCGCCGTCGTCGCGGCCGGGCAGAAGATCACCAAGCGCGAGTACCAGGCCTGGCAGAAGATCCTCGCCACCCGTGGCTGGGGCGCGCCGAGCTGGCCGGTCGAAGCCGGCGGCACCGGATGGGACATCCGCCAGCGCCTCATCTTCGAGGAGGTGATGGCCGAGAACGACTGTCCGCCTCTCTATCACCACGGCCTGGGCCACATCGGCCCGGTGATCATCCGTTTCGGCACGCCCGAGCAGAAAGCCCGGTTCCTGCCGCGCATCCTCGACGGCTCGGACTGGTGGTGCCAGGGCTATTCGGAGCCGGGCTCGGGCTCCGACCTGGCCTCGCTGTCGACCAGTGCGCGGCTCGACGGCGGCGAGTGGGTCGTCAACGGCCAGAAGATCTGGACCTCGCATGCGCACGAGGCCAGCATGATCTACATGCTGGTTCGCACCTCGAAGGAGGCGAAGAAGCAGGAAGGCATCTCGCTGCTGCTGGTGCCCATGGACAGCCCGGGCATCACCGTGCGCCCCATCAAGACCATCGACGGCTGGCATCACCTCAACGAGGTGTTCTTCGACGAAGTGCGCGTGCGCGCCGACAACCTCGTGGGCGAGGTCGGCAAGGGCTGGACCTGCGCGAAGTTCCTGCTCGAGCGCGAACGCCTGCCGCCGGCCAACGTGGCGCGGCTGGAGCTCATGCGCCGCCAGGTCACGCAACTGGTCGAGGAGGCGAGCCGCGCCGCCGCGGGCCGGCGCGACTTCGGCGGGCTGCACCACAAGCTGTTGCTGTGCGAGGCCGACGTGAAAGGCGCGCGCTTGATGATGGCGCAGGCCACCGACGACCTGATCCACCAGCGCCCGCTGGGCGTGCAGCCCTCCGTCATCAAGATGACCTGCGCCGACGTCGCGCAGCGGCTGACGACCATCGCGCTGGACGCGGTCGGCCCCGATGCGGCCCATCGCTTCCTTGCCGATGCGGGGGATGACGTGCCCGACGCCACCTGGATACAGAACTACATGTTCACGCGCGCCCGCACCATCGCCGGCGGCACCTCCGAGGTGCAGCGCAACGTCGTCGCCAACGAACTGCTGGGAGCCTGAGCCATGTTCACATCCTTCCCATCGCTCTTTCCCGGCATGCTGCTGGATTCGGCGAGCCGCTATGCCCAGGATCACGCGGACCGGGCGCTGCAGGGCGACCCCGTGCGCGAACTGGGCTGGACGGCCACCCTCGTGCCCGAGGAGGCCGGCGGCGTCGGCGGCAGCCTGAGCGATCTCGCGTCCATCGTCGAGGGGCTGGCCACGCATGGCCTGCAGCTTCCGGTGGTCGAGACCTGCGCCGTCGTGCCGCTGCTGTTGCAGGCGGCGGGTGCAGAGACGGCCGGGCGCTGGCTGGAGGCCGTGGCCGACGGCAGCGCGCAGGTGGCGCCGCTGACCGCGCTGTCCGGCATGCCCGACGACACCGCCCTGGCGGCCCGGCACCTGGACATCGGCTACGAGCTGGGCGGCACGGTGCAGGGCGTCGACGTCACGCTGCCTGCCTCGCACTACCTCGTGCCCGCGCGGGTCGATGGCGAGGACGCCATCTTCCTGGTCGACGCCGAGCGCGTCGGCGCACCGAAGGCCCGCTACAGGACCATGGAGGGCCGCGAGGGCGCGGACTTCGCGCTGCAGGGGCTCGCCGTGCCCGAGGGCGCGTGCATCGCGCGTGGCGCTGCCGCCCGCGAGGCGCTGGAGAAGGCCACCGATGCCGCCTTGCTGCTGACCGCCGCCGACACGGTGGCCGCGATGGCCACGCTCATCCGCGAGACCGTCAGTCACCTGAAGGAGCGGCGCCAGTTCGGCGTGGCGCTTTCCACCTTCCAGGTGCTGCGCCATCGCGTGGCCGACATGTACGTGAAGTACCTGGGCGCCAAGGGCCTGGTGATCCATTGCTTCCACGAACACGAGCAGCACGCGGCCGGCCTGCGCCGCACGCTGCGCCTGGCCAAGGTGTCGCTGGCCGAGTCGGCGCGCGCCTGCGCCGAATCGGCCATCCAGATGCACGGCGGCATGGGCGTGAGCGAGGAGGTGCTGGCCACCCGCACCGCGCAGCGCCTCATCGCCTCGGAGTTCCGCTACGGCGACCGGCTCCTGCATGTCGCCCGGTTGCTGGCGCCGCAGGCGTGCGCCACGCCGACTGCTTCTCTTTCCAACCAAACCGGGAGTGTGCGATGAGCATCAATCTGGAAGTTTCCGACCACATCGCCGTCATCCGGCTGGACAAGCCGCCGGTCAATGCGCTCGACCGCGCCACCCGCCGCCGCCTGATCGAGATCTTCGACGAGGTGTCCGAGCGCGCCGACGTGCGCGTGGCGATCCTCACGGGCACCGGCAAGTTCTTCTGCTCCGGCGCGGACCTCAAGGACCGCCCCGACGCCGGGAAGGCGGGCGACTTTCTCGACCACAACCGCTGGACGCGCGAGACCGGCAACGCCATCCGCGAATGCGCCAAGCCGGTGATCGCCGCGGTCAACGGTCCCGCGCTGGGGGCGGGCTTCGGCCTCATGGCCGCCTGCGACATCTTCCTGGCGAGCGACGACGCGACCTTCGCCATGCCGGAGATCAACGTGGGGCTCGCGGGCGGTGTCTCGATGCTCAGGACCATGTTCGGGCGTTCGTTCACGCGCCGCATGTTCTTCACCGGCATGAAGGTGTCCGCGGCCGAGCTGTACCGCCGTGGCGTGCTCGACGAGGTGGTGCCCGCCGGGGAGCTGATGCCGCTGGCCATGGAGATCGCGCAGGAGATCGCCTCCAAGGCACCGATGGCCGTGGCCTATGCCAAGCAGGCCGCCAACATGATGGACCTGATGCCGCAGCGCGACGGCTACCGCTTCGAGCAGAACATCACCATGGCCCTGTCGCGGACCGAGGATGCGCAGGAGGCCCGCAAGGCCTTCCTTGAGAAGCGCAAGCCTGTCTACAAGGGGCGCTGAGATGCGGGCCGTGGAAGTGGGGCGCGGCATGGACGCGCTGTTCAGCCCGCGCTCGATCGCCATCTTCGGTGCGTCGGACGACGTCACCAAGATCGGCGGCCGTCCGCTGCAGTTCCTGCTGAAGTATGGCTATGCGGGCGGCATCTACCCGATCAACCGCAAGGGCGGACTGGTGCAGTCCCTGCCGGCCTATGCGGGCGTGGACGACGTGCCTGAAGTACCCGAGCTGGCCGTGGTCGCCGTGCCGCCCGCGGGCGTGCTCGACGCGGTGCGCGGCTGCGCCCGGCGCGGCGTGAAGGCCGCGGTGATCCTGTCCGCCGGATTCTCCGAGATGGGCGATGAAGGCCGCCAACTGCAGGAGCAGATCGGCGAGGTGGCCCGCGCCGCCGGCATGCGCGTGGTCGGCCCGAACTGCCTGGGCGCGATCGGCGTGCCCGACAGGAGCATCGCCACCTTCTCGGTGGCGCTGGAGTCGTCGTTTCCCGTGGCCGGCTCCGTGGGCATCGTCTCGCAGAGCGGCAACCTGGGCAGCTTCACGCTGCGCCTGGCCGGCGAGCGCGGCCTGGGCGTCAGCCGCATGCTGACCACGGGCAACGAATGCGACGTGGACATCGCCGACGCCATCGCGTCTCTGGCGGGCGACCCCGGCACCCGCGTGATCCTGTGCTGCATGGAAACCTGCCGCGACGGCGACAAGCTGATCCGGGCCATGGCCATGGCCCGCGAGGCCGGCAAGCCGCTGGTGGTGCTGAAGGTCGGGGTCTCCGAGGCCGGCAGCGAGGCCGCGGCCTCGCACACCGGCGCGCTGGCCTGCTCCGACGCCGTGTTCGACGCCGTGCTGCGCAAGGGCGGCGCCATTCGCGTGCCCAGCATCGAGCAGTTGCTCGAAGTGGGCCACGCGCTGTCCGTCGTCGGCCCGGCGCATGTGCCGGGCGGCAACCGCGTGGCCGTGCTCACCGCCTCGGGCGGCTTCGGCGTGCTGCTGGCCGATGCGGCCAGCGCGCAGGGCCTGGCTTTGCCCAAGCTGGCCGCGCACACGCAGGAGCGCATCCTGTCGGTGGTGCCCTTCGCCTCGCCCTCCAATCCGGTGGACATGACGGCGCAGGTGTCGAGCCGGCCCGAAGTGCTGGCGCAGATGCTCGATGCCGTCGCGCGGGATGCCAGTTGCGACGCGCTGATCCTGCAGTCGGCCAACGCCTTCCACCTGCCCCGCCTGCGCGATGTGTTTCTTTCCGCGCTGGAACAGGTGCGCAAGGACCATCCCTCGCGCCTGATCCTGCTGTGTGCCCGCGCGCCCCAGGAGGTGCGGGCCACGCTCAACGGCATGGGCTTCCCGGTGGTGGAGGGCATCGATGCCGCTTGCGCGACCCTGGCTGCGCTGTTGCGCTTCGGCGCGCGAGGCACCACGGAGACCGCCGCAGCGGCCATCGAGCGCGCGCCGCTGGCGACGGAAGCCTTCGCCACCGAGGCAAGCGCCAAGGCCGTCCTGTCGCAAGCCGGCCTGCCCGTGCCGCAGGAGGTGATCGCAGCCAACCGTGACGAGGCGCTGGCCGCGGCTCGTGCGCTGGGCTTTCCCCTGGTGCTGAAGATCGTCTCGCCTGACATCGCTCACAAGACCGAGGTCGGCGGCGTGTTCGTCGGCGTGCGGTCGGAGGCGCAGCTGCTCGAGGAATACGCGAACCTGCTGGCGCGCGTGGCGCAGAAGGCGCCCGAAGCCCGCATCGCCGGCGTGCTGGTCGCGCAGATGGTGCAGGGGGGTGTCGAGCTGATCCTGGGCACCAAGAAAGACCCGGTGTTCGGTCCGATGGTGATGGTCGGGCTGGGCGGCATCTTCGCCGAGATCTTCAAGGACGTGGCGCTGCAGCCGGCGCCCGTCGACGAGGCGCAGGCCACCGCCATGCTGCGCTCGCTCAAGGCCTTCGCGCTGCTCGACGGCGCGCGCGGGCGGCCCCGGGCCGACGTGCAGTCGGCCGCCAGGGCCGTCGCGGCGCTGTCGCGATTCGCCACGCGCCATGCCCAGGACGTGTCGGAGATCGATATCAACCCCTTGATGGTGCTGGAGCAGGGGCGCGGCGCCCATGCGCTGGATGCGCTGCTGGTGCCCGAGGAACAAACCATGAAAGCCAAGCCATGAACATGTCTCTTTCAGGCCGTGCGGCCTTCATCAGCGGCGCCGGCCACGGCATCGGCCGCGCCACCGCGCGCGCCATGGCGCGCCTGGGCGCGACCGTCGGCATCAACGACCTGAAGCCGGAATTCGTGGAAGAGGCCGTGGCCGAGATCCGCGCCCTGGGCGGCCAGGCCATCGGGCTGCCGTGCGACGTGTCGACGCGCGAAGGGATGCGCGAGGCGGTGGCGCAGTTCGCCAGCGACGCGGGGCGGCTGGACATCATGGTCAACAACGCCGCCTGGGTGCGCTACCAGCCGCTTGCCGAAATCACCCCGGAGGTGATGGACCGCATGGTGGAGATCGGCTTCAAGTCGGTGATCTGGGGCATCCAGGCCGCGGCGGAGGCGATGGACCCGCAGCGCGGCGGCTCCATCGTCAACGTGGCATCCATCGCGGCCTTCAAGTCGCCCATGCGCTCGGTGGTCTACAGCGGCATCAAGGCCGGCGTCCTGGGCATCACCCGGGCTTCGGCCGCCGACCTGGGCGCCCGCAACATCCGCGTGAACGCGGTGGCGCCCGGCGCCATCCCCACCGAGGGCACGGCCAAGCATCGCAATGCGGAGCTCGACGCCAAGCGCATCGGCCGCACCCCGCTGGGCCGCCTGGGCACGGTGGAAGACATTGCAGACGCCATCTGCTTCCTGGCCGGCGACGAATCGCGCTTCTTCAATGCGGACGTGCTGCGCCTGGACGGCGGCGCCTCGGAGACCTCGCTGTGAGCGGCGCGGTGCGACCGCCCAAGCGGGTGCAGAACGTGTTCGTCGCGGCAAGGGATCCCGCCAGCCTGCACGGCTTCTATGAAGGCGCGCTCGGCCTGCCGATGAAGTTCCGCGACGGCGACCGCTGGATCCAGTACGGCGCGGGCAATACCAACGTGGCGCTGGCCTGCCTCGAGGAGGCCGCGCCTGCCATCGGCGGCCTGGTGATGGTGCTGGAGGTGGACGACTTCGAGGGCGCGCCGGAGCGCATTGCGGCCGCCGGCGGCCAGGTGCTGGGCCTGCGCGACATGGGTGCCCACGGCGCCGTGCTGTCGCTGCGCGACCCGGAAGGCAACCTGCTGCAGCTGTTCCGGCGCGCCGCGCCCGCCGCCGCATGAGCGAGCCGCAGACCGTGCCGGCAGCCTTGCAGTCGTTGCTGGACCGCGAAGCGATCCGCGACTGCCTGCTGCGCTATTGCCGGGGCATCGACCGCTGCGACGAGGACGCCTTGCGTTCGGCCTACTGGGAGGACGCCACCGATTGCCATGGGGCCTGGAACGGCAGTGCCGCCGGCTTCATCGCGCGGGCGCTGCCCAGGCTGCGGCAGGGCGGGCGCCGCGTCCACCAGATCACCAATGTGCTGATCGAACTGCACGGCGACGTGGCTGCCGTGGAAAGCAGCTTTATTGCATTGCAGTCCACGGCCGCGCAGCCGGATCGCGAGACTTTTCTTTGCGGCCGTTATGCGGATCGCTTCGAGCGTCGCGGCGGCGAATGGCGCGTGGCCGCGCGAACCGTGGTCTATGACTGGATCGAGGAGCGCACGCGGCCCGAACTGGCGCAGGACGACGCGGCCCTGTTCGGCGCGCGCCAGCCCGTCGGCGGCCGTGCACCGCACGATGCGGTGTATGCGCTGCTCCACAACGTGCGAGGCGGCTGATGGCCGGATCTCCCAGCGTGCTGATCACCGGCGCAGGCGCCGGCATCGGCCGCGCCGCGGCGCTGGGCCTGGCGCGCGCGGGATGGCGCTGCGTGCTGGTCGACGCCGACGCGGCCGCATTGGAACGCACCGAAGCGCTCTGGCCGGCCGGAGCCCAGAGGCCGCTGGGCCTGGTGGCAGACCTGACGGACGCGGCCCGCATCGAACGCCTGCGCCAGGAGGTTCCGCCGCTCGAAGCGCTGATCAACAACGCGGGCATGTCGGCCGGCGGCGCCGAGGCGACATCCGGCCATGACGACGGCGGCGCGGCGCGCCTGCTGGCGCTCAACCTGGCGGCACCGGCGCGCGTGGTGCAGGCGTGCGCCCCGCATTTGCGGCCGGGGGCGCGCATCGTCAACGTGGCTTCCGGGGCGGGCCTGAGGGCCATTCCCTGGCGCGGCCTCTACAGCCCGAGCAAGGCCGGATTGATCGGGCAGAGCCGCGCGCTGGCGCACGCCAGGCCCGACTGGACGGTGACCACGCTCGCGCCGGGTTTCGTGAGAACCGAACTCGTGCAACGCCTGATCGACGGTGGACGGCTGGACCCCGCGCAGGCGGCGTCGAAGATTCCCATGGGCCGCATGGCCGAGCCCGAGGAGATGGCCGACGCCTTGTGCTTCCTGGCCAGTCCGGGCGCGCGCGTGCTCACCGGCCGGCTGCTGGTGCTGGATGGCGGTTCGTCCGTGTGCGGAGGCAGCCAGCCGTTGCCGCCTTGCGAACGTCCGCCCCTGGCGTTCGATGCGCCCTTGCGCCCGAACTGCGAGGCGGTGCGCGAACCGCTGTGGCGCGCCGCCCTGGACAAATGGGTTCGCTCTCATGCGAGCCATGCGAGCCATGCGGGCTCCACGGGCTACGCGGGTGTTGCCGATGCGCGCGCGCTGGATGCGCCGCCGGGCTCTCGGCTCGATGCGGTGCTCGATGCGGTGCTCGATGCGGCGCGCTGCTTCCGCGCGCGCCATGCGGCGCACGCCAGCCTCACGCTGCTGATGCCTGCGCCCGAACCGGGGCTCGACTGGCAGATGGCCGGCGATGCCGATGCGGCACGGATGCTGGTCGCCACGCTGGCCGCCGAATGGGGCTCGCACGCGCTGCGCATCAACGCGCTGGAGCTGCCGCGCGATCTCGCACCCGACGCCTGCCTGCCGCTGCTCGACTACATGGCCGGCCCCCGGGCGCAGTTCCTGACCGGCCAGGTGCTTCGCCTCGGCGCCGCCGCGGCCCGAGATCACAACAAGGAGACTCCTGCATGATTTCACCGACCATTTCACGCCGCCGCCTGCTGGCGGGCGCGGGGCTGCTCGCCCTTCAGGGCCATACATGGGCCAGCGAAGCCGGCGCCTGGCCGGCGCGCCCGATCCGCCTGGTGGTGCCCGGCCCTCCGGGTGCCGGCTCGGACATCTTCGCGCGCCTGCTGTCCGTGCCGCTGCAGCAGGCCCTCGGGCAGCCGGTGGTCGTGGACAACAAGCCCGGCGCGAACGGCCTGATCGGCAATGACACCGTCGCCAAGGCGGCGCCCGATGGCTACACCATCCTGCTGTCGCCGTCCTCGGCGATTGCGATCAACCCGGTCATCCAGCCGAAGATGCCCTACGACACGCAGAAAGACCTTCTGCCCATCGCGCAGGTCGGCGCCGCCGGCATCCTGCTGGTGGCGAACCCGGCGACGGGTATCCGCTCGCTGGCGGACCTCGTTCGCCAGGCCAGGGCCAACCCCGACAAGCTGGCCTGCGGCTCGTGGGGCAACGGCTCGACCGGCCACCTGGTGCTGGAGGGCATCAAGGCCCAGTACGGCATCGGCATCGCGCATGTGCCCTACAAGGGCGTCTCGCCGCTGGTGACCGACCTGCTGGGCAACATCATCGGCGTGGGCTTCGTCGACATCGCATCGCCGGTTCCCCACATCCGCAGCGGCAGGCTGATCGCGCTCGGCAGCACCGGCTCCGCCCGCGGACCCGCGCTGCCGGAAGTGCCCACGCTGACCGAACAGGGCTACCGCTCCGACGTGGACGGCTGGTACGGCATCTTTGCGCCGGCGGCCACGCCGCGCGAGGTGGTCGCGCGCCTGAACCAGGAGATCAACCGCATCCTGTCGACCGAAGAGATCATCCAGAAGTTCGCCGCGCAGAACATGCCGCGCCCGCCGATCAAGAACGCGGAGCAGTTCGGCGCCACCGTCCACCGGGACCTCGCGGTCTGGCAGTCGCTGGCGAAAGTCGCCAGGTTGCGGGTGGACTGACGAATGCGGCCGGCTTCACTGATGGCTAGTGAAAGAACAGGGCGATCAGGATGATGACCGGGATCGGCACGCCGAGAAACAAGAGCAGAAGCGAACGCATGATGAGGATCTCCTAGGAAGTGTGTTCACGCAGGCCGGTCGTTCAGAGGTCGCGCCGGCGCCCGCCGTAGGTTGCGGCGAAGCTGGCGACGAAGGCGCCGATCAGCATCGAGACCACCAGCCACAAGGCGGCATACGCGGATGCCTTGCGGGCCGCGTCGGCGGCTTCCCGGGCCTTGGCCTGCGCGTCGCGCAGCGTGGCCTGTGCCTTTGCATAGGTGTCGTTCACGCGCTTCTCGGCGTCCTGCTGGCTCAACCCCGTGCGCTGCGCCACGACCTGGCCGACATACCGCGCATCCTCCGGCGGCAGCGCACCGGTGCGGATGCTGTTCAGGAAGATGCGGCTGACTTCGGCGTTGGCCGCTGCCGTGCCGCGTTCCGGCATGGCGGGCTGTCCGGTGCCTGCGTCGCCGGTCGCGGCGGCAGGAGCGCTGGCGTCGCGACGGAACAGTGAATCGATGAAGTAGTTCATCGGGCCCGTGCCGCCGTCCTGTGCCGACTGCGACGCGGCAGCGCCTGCGCCAGCCCCTGCCATGCCCACAGCCGCGGCCGCGCCGCTCGCGACAGTGGCACCAGCCTGCGCACCCGCGCCCACGATCGAACCCACCACGGAACTGAGCAGCGCGGCGGTCAGCAACGTCGCGACAGACCAGGCCAGGAAGCCATGGGCCGTGTCGCGGAAGTAGACCTCGTCCGTATGCACGCCGGCCCACTTGGTACGCAGCCGGCCTGCCAGATAACCGCCCATGCCAGACGCGGCGATCTGGGTGAAGCTCAGCCACAGGATCGTCGCGACGCCGATGGCGCCCGCACTGGCGCCCTGATGGGTCCAAGGGCTGACGGAGGACATGCCGAGGCCGGTGCCCAGCACCAGCAGGATCAGCGACAAGGATGCAGCGCCGGCCGCGCCCGCGAAGATCGCGCCCCATGAGACACCGCTTCGGCTGCCCTCCGCGGCGAGCACGCCGGAGGGTGGTGTATTGACGCCATATGAGCTCATGGTCGCTCCTTGTCTGCTTGTTGTGGAGCTCGCACTTTTTGGCTTGCGCCGCGGCGCTTCGGTCGGTGGCCGGCGCTAGCGGGGGTAGGCAATGAGCCCGAGCGGGGCATCGCTTCGCCGCAGCAATGCGCGGCCGTCAATTCAAGAGCTGATTGATTTGCAAATCAATTTGTGGAAATTTTGATCGCGTGGCGGGCTTGGCAATTGACTAAAAAAAGAATTGGAGATCCGGTGATTTTCCAAATCCGGATGCCCAGATGAATTGATTTTTGCCTGGATCAATTGATTTTTGGATTGCGATGTCCGGCTTGGGAAGCGCTGCGTTGCATGCCGGGCGGCCTCTATGTATCGCCCTTGTAATCCACGTCTAACTAATTCCTAACTCTCACCTAATTTTGAAGTCAGCTTCCGGTCAGTCGATAGCGCCGCCGGAAATTCGGATGAAAAAACGCGCGTGAGATTCGAGGATGTATGGCGGTTTGACACACAAATGTCACCCGCGATTTCTACATTTCTCCTCGATGCGGCATTTGTTAATACAAAAGCAGTTGCCTCTGTTGCCGCTTGCAGGCCGGAAAAAACCATCCATAACTCTCAGCCCCAAGATTCATATGAACATTCTCAATAGAAAAGCCCTGTTCACGTCCTTGACGACGGTCGCGGCTTGCGTGCTCGCCGCTTGCGGGGGAGGCAACGGCGGGCCCGGCGCCATCGTCTTCCCGGTCGGAACGACGCCCACCGCCAGCCCCACCACCTACAGCGGCGTGGTCGCCGCCAGCGGCTTCGTGCCGGGCAGCGCCACGGGCAACCCGACCCTCAAGGCCGGCTACTACCAGAAGGCCACGGTCTTCGTCGACACCAATGGCAACGGCGTGCTCGACAGCGGCGAAGTGTCGGCCGTCACGGACGCCAGCGGCAAGTTCACGCTGACCACGACCCAGACCGGCCCGCTGGTGGCGGACATAGGCACGGGTGCGATCAACACCGCCACCGGCACCGCGGTGGCCAGCCACCTGATCCTGCGCGCCTCGGCCGCCCAGATCGCGGACCAGGGCGCGGGCAAGGTCGTCATCAGCCCGCTGTCGAGCGAAGCGCAACGCCTGGTGGAAGCCAACGGCAGCAGCTACGCGGCGGAGAAAGCCAACCTCGTCGCGCGCCTCAACGGACCGGCGTTCAATCTCGGCACGGCCACGGTCGCCGACCCGCTGGCGGACGTCAACACGCTGAGCGGCGCCAGCCAGTACGCGGTGCTGTACGAAGACAACCAGCTGACCAACCGCTACACCTATGCGACGACCAAGCTCGACCGCAAGGACATGTTCCCCGACAACCTGGCCGTCGCGGGCGGCGACCCGCGCCTGGTGGGCCTGTCGAGCGTGACCATCACCAACAGGGACGGCAGCAAGGTCACGCCGTCGGTGCCGACGCAGAAGCAGGCGCCCATCACCTTCGCGCAGGCGCAGCAGGCGGCCTTCAACGTGGAAGGCGTGCCGGCCTACGACAACATCTTCGTGGTCGTCGAGGAGAACAAGTCGACCGACGTGATCGTCGGCAACTCGCGGGCCGTGAACATCAACTACATCCTGAACAAGTACAACCAGCTGACGACGTACTACTCGACCGGCAACCCGTCCGAGCCGAACTACACCGCGCTCGGCGGCGGCGACGACTTCGGCATCAACGACGACAACTGGTTCGGATGCGGCGTGATCGCCGGCAGCGCCAACGCCATCACCGACGTCGCATTCACCGGCGGCACGGCCTCCGACGGCCAGCCGCTGCCGGGTCAAGGCCCGCTGCCGCCCGCCGGCAGCGCCACGCGCGCCGGCTACAGCGCGGCCAGCACCACCTGCGGCGACAACCCGACCAGCGGCACCGTGCACAACGTCCTCGGCGACAACCTGTTCACGCTGATGTCCAGGACGGGCCGCACCATCCGCACCTACAGCGAATCGATGAACCCCGGCCAGGACGTTCGCGCCGACAGCATCGCCGACGCGTCCGTCACCGCCACCTACGACGCAGGCAACCGCCTGAACGGCTTCACCAATCTCGACGGCTCCACCCCCAGCCTTACCGGCACCGCCAACTTCGGCGTGGTGAACGGCCTGTACAAGGTCAAGCACGGCCCGTCGATCGCCTACCAGAGCGCGCGCAACCTGCCCGAGTTCGTGGCCACCAACCGCACCATCTTCGGCACCCAGTACCAGGAAGCGGATTGGCTCAAGTCCTCGGCCTACCCGATTCCGAACGGCTGGGTCTATGACCAGTTCAGCAAGGACCTGGCCACGGGCGACGTGGGCAACATCAACTTCATCGTTCCGGACCAGTGCGACGACATGCACGGCGTCGGCAGCGACACCAGCTGCGTGAGCAACAACAACGGCCAGGCCAACGGCGTCATGCGCGCCGACATCTACCTCGGCATGGTGGTGAAGAAGATCCAGAACTCCGCGCTGTGGAAGAACCCGCAGAAGCGCGTCGCGATCGTCGTGATGTACGACGAAGGCGAAGGCGGCAGCAACGGCTCGTGCTGCGGCTGGAACGCCGGCGGCAAGAACTCGGGCGCCGCACCGGTGACCGTGGATGCGAACGGCAAGGCGACGGCCACCACCGCACCGGTCAACTACAGCTCGGGCAACTTCGGCCACGGCAACTCGATCTTCGGGATCATCTCCAACCAGCAGGACGTGGGCACGGCCAAAAAGAAGATCGCGGACAGCGACTCCTACAGCCACTTCTCGTTCGTGCGCACGCTGCAGGACATGTTCCAGATCGCCGACCCGGCCGTGGATGCGACTTACCTGAACCGCGCCAAGTACACCGAAGCCTTCATCACGGCCAACATCACGGCGCTGCCGGAATTCGCGGGCAGCGTGGACACGCACTTCGACTCGGTGCGGCCCATCAACCATGCCTACGTGATCCCGGGCAACTACACGCAGAAGCTGTATGCGGCCGACATCGTCGGCCAGGTCGACACGCTCACGGGCAAGCTGGAAGGCCAGATCACCCCGCAAACGGGCCCCGACGCAAGCCAGACCAACGTCTGGGCAATCAAGTAAGCCGAAGGCCGCCCCGGGGAAACGGGGCGGTGTTCCAGGCGGAACTCCTTGCGGGGCCGCCTGGAACAGCTTTTTCCGGCCTTCGAGCAACGGTGAATGATGAATCTGGTAACGGAAAAGACGCTCCCCCTCGTCGTGGCGCTTTCGGTGGCGCTCTCGGTGGCGCTTCTGGCTTTGGCGGGCTGCGATGGCAAGGGCACGGCGACGGCGGCAAGCGCCGGCCCGCGCGCGCCGGCCCTGAGCCCGGGCGCGCAGGTCGGGCAGATGTTGTTCTTCGACAAGAACCTGTCGAGCGGCAAGAACATGTCGTGCGCGAGCTGCCACGACCCGCAATACGCCTACGGGCCGCCGAACAGCATCTCGGTGCAACTGGGCTCCGACATCACGCAGGCCGGCGCGCGCGCCGTGCCCTCGCTGCGCTACAAGGAATCGACACCCGCCTTCGACGACGACGCGCCGAACCCGGACGGCGTGACCTCCAACTCGCCCGGCGGCGGCTTCATGGCGGATGGCCGCGCGGCGACGCTGGCGGCGCAGGCCGCGCTGCCGCTGCTCAATCCGCTGGAGATGAACAACCCCTCGAAGGAAGCGGTCGTGAAGGCGGTGCGCAACGCCGCCTATGCCGGCCTGTTCAGGCAAGCCTTCGGCGCCGACGTCTTCAACGACACCGACAAGGCCTTCGACGCCGTCGGCACCGCGATCCAGGCGCTGGAGACGGAGGACCTGAGCTTCCACCCGTACAGCAGCAAGTACGACCTCTACGTCTTCAACAAGGCAGGCGGCACGCTGACGCCGGCCGAACGGCGCGGCGAGGTCGTGTTCCACAGCAGCGGTGTTGCCAACTGCTCCGGCTGCCACTACACGGGCGCCAACTTCAACGGCAACTCCGGCCTGATGACGGACTTCACCTACCAGGCCCTGGGCGCGCCGCGCAACGACAGGTCGATCCCGAACAATCCGGATCCGATTCCCGCCAACGACGATCCGAAGTACTTCGACATGGGGTTGTGCGGCCCCTACCGCACCGACCACATGCCCGCCACGCCGCAGACCCCCAACCCCTACTGCGGCATGTTCAAGGTTCCGGTGCTGCGCAACGTGGCGACGCGAGGCGCCTTCTTCCACAACGGCGTGCTCCATTCGCTGGAGCAGGTCGTCAACTTCTACAACACGCGCGACACCGACCCGGAGTACTGGTATCCGGCCGACAAGGACGCCACCGGCGCGCCGCGGGCCAACCCGGCCTGGGCGCTGCAACCCACCCATGTGCCCGGGGCGAAGGTCCGCAAGTACAACGACCTGCCGCCTGCGCAGCAGGGCAGCATCGACGAGGAAGTGCCGATGGGCACGGGCGAGGGCGGCGACAAGACGCTGGCCAGCGGCACCAGGCCGCGCGCGCCCGGCTCCCCGCCGGCCATGACGCCGCAGCAGGTCGCCGACCTGGTCTGCTTCCTGGGTGTCCTGAGCGACGGCTATCAGCCTGCCGCCAAGCCACCGGCCACCGGCAAATGCGTGAACTGAAGACGGCTCGTTGATTCGATGACGCAAACAACCTCATTCCTCGCGCGCCGCGTCGGCGGCGTCGGCTTTCTTCTGGCGCTGCTGGCCTTGCTGGCCGGCTGCGACAACGAACAGGCGCGCTTTCCGGACCGCGACAACTTCACGGCGACGGTCAATGACTATCTCGCGCAGCGCGGCCATGTCTGCCTGGCCAAGTACACATGGCCGATCACGGTGGCGGCCGGATCGCACGAACCCGATGCGCAGCAGATGCCGTTGCTCGAGAAGCTGGGCCTGGTGACGGGCAGGGATGTCGCGGCCAGCCAAGCGAACGCGCCGGCCCGCGAATACGCGCTGACCGACGCGGGCCGCAAGTACTACCTGCAGGTGCCCGTGGTGATTCGCACCACGACGCAGACCGTGACGCACCCGGGCGACTTCTGCGCGGCCACCCTGAGCCTGGACCGCCTGGTCGGCTGGGATCCGCCGCAGACGCGCGACGGCCGCACCGCGACCTCCTTGCTCTTCACCTACCGCATCGCGCCCGACCAGTGGGCCGGCACGCCTGAAGTGCAACAGGCCTTTCCGCTGCTGGCGCGCGCCATCCAGCGCGAAGGAACCATGCAGGTGCGCCTGGGCGTGCACCTCACGCGGCGCGGCTGGGTCGCGGACGAGCTGGACATGCACTGAGTCCGCGATCGCCCTTGCTCCTGAAAACAACCACAAACCCCATGAATCTCTTTTGCATCTGCCCGAGCCGGGGCCCCCTGGCCTCGATCAAGACTCTGACGGGCATTGCGCTGATCTGCGCACTGGCCGCATGCAGCGCGAGCCACGACCCCAAGGCCCCCACCGCGGAGAACCTCGCGCCCGCACTGGATGAGCATCTGGCCCAGCGCGGCGACATCTGCCTGGCCATGTTCGACTGGCCCATCGATCTGACCGAGGCCGAGGCCGGCTCCGGCGCGCGCCATGCCATCCAGTTCCCGGTGATGGAACAGCTGGGCCTGGTGCACAGCACCATCGTGGCCGTGCCGAAGAGCAGCGAGAACCCGGACGGCGCCGTCAAGCGGTTCGAGCTGACGGATGCCGGGCGCAAGTTCTACAAGCCGCATCCCTACGTCACCCGTGGCGCCGAGCATGCCAACGACTTTTGCGTGGCGCATCTCAAGCGCGAAAAGATCGTCGACGTCAAGGTCGACACCTCCGACGCGAAGCATCCGATGGCGGTGGTGAGCTACACCTACCAGATCGACACGGCGCCGTGGATGCAGAACGCCGACGCGCAGCGCGTGTTCCCGATGATCACGCGCATCGCCAACGGCGCGGGCGGGCAGCTGCAGCTGCGCCAGGGCTTCACGCTCGGCGACAAGGGCTGGGTCGCGCGGCTGGGGCCCGTGTGAATCCATGAGCACCGTCGTCCGCTTCTCGCCCGATCTGGGCCGCTGGCTCACGCACAACCTGAATGCCGGGCGGGCGCCGCAGGCACTGGTCTCCACCATGCTCGGCCAGGGCATGAACGAGCGCTCGGCGCGGGCCATCGTGTCGGCCTACGTCGATGCACGGCAGCGCGGTACCGCGATGCCTGCCGATGCCATCGAAATACCGGACGAGTCCCCCGGCAGGCCCGTGGCGCGGCTCGCATCGGGCACGCGGATCCCGACCACCGATCGCGAGGTCGTCGTGCATTCGCGCGGCAACGATCCGGTCTACGCCGCGCTCGGCAATGTCGTGGATGCGCACGAGTGCAAGGCCGTGATCGAGATGGCGCGTCCACGCCTGAAGCCTTCCACGCTGGTCGATCCGATGAGCGGGCGCGACGTGGTGAGCGACAAGCGCACCAGCTGGGGCATGTTCTTTCGGTTGGGCGAGAACGAGCTGATCGCGCGTCTCGACCGGCGCCTGTCCGTGCTGATGAACCTGCCACTGGAAAACGGCGAGGGGCTGCAGGTGCTGCACTACCCCACCGGCGCGGGCAGCGAGCCTCACCACGACTACCTGGCGCCCACCAACGCCGCCAACCGCGAATCCATCGCGCGAAGCGGACAGCGCGTGAGCACCCTGGTGACCTATCTCAACGACGTGCCGGACGGCGGCCAGACCGTCTTCCCGCAACTCGGCCTGGCGTTCTCGCCGATCCGGGGCAACGCCTGCTACTTCGAATATGGCGACGACAGCGGGCGCGTCGATGCGCGCTGCCTGCATGCCAGCGCGACCGTGGACCGTGGCGAGAAGTGGGTCATGACCAAGTGGATGCGCGAGCGCCGGTTCGTGGCGGCTAGGTGACGGCAGCGAGCAGGCTGGCCACGCCCAGTCCCACCGCGGCCAACGCGTCGCCGGCGATCAGGCCGCCGCCGAACAGCGAGGCGCTGCTCATGTCCTGTGGCGCGTCCCCGCGCGCGGGTGCGCGGGCGGTCCACAGGCTGCCGGCCACGCCGCCCGCTGCGAACCACAGCGACGCCGACAGCGGCACGAAGCCGCCGAACGACAGCGCATACGGCGACGGCAGCACGATCGCGTCGAGCACGAAGCCGCGCGGCCGGATCCACTTGCGCAGGCCCTCGATCACGAGGCCCGCGGCAATTCCGATGCCGATCGCCGTGCGCTGGTAGGGCACGTCGTCGGTGAGGCTGCGCAGCACGCCGACGAACTTGTAGGTCATGGCCGAGGTCCAGCCGCCCGGCTGCTGATCGGCCTTCAGCACCGTCTGGTCCTGCAGCAGAACCGGGTAGGCCGCCATGAACAGGCGCGCGAACACCACCGCGAGCACGGCGCCCACCACGATGCCCATTACCTGGTAGCGGAACTGCAGCGTGCGCGAGCTGCCGAGCCTCCAGCCCGTGGAGCGGTCCTGCTGCATGTCGCAGGCCACGCCCGTGGCCATGAGCAGCACCGCGCCGGCCATCAGCCCCACCGTGGGGTCGCGCAGTCCGAGCGCGGCGAGGATGACGACGGTCACGACGAAGGCCGACGAGATCGGGTTCGAATCGCTCACGCCCACTGAGATCCCGTTGACCAGCGCGAAGACGAACACCAGCGCCACGGCCACCACCAGATAGAACACCGGCTGCGCCAGCAGCCAATGCCCGCAGGCCACGGTGGCGGCGCCCCAGAACAGCACCCAGAGCGCGAGACCGCGCGTGACCCCGGGCATCTCGTCGTGCGCTGCGGCCTGCCGCCGTGCGCCCGGCAGTGCCCGCCGGAAGATCAACGCCATGTCCAGGATCGCCGCGCCCATGATCGCACCCAGCGCGATGAGGAACATGACCTTGCGCGGCGCGTCGTCCGCCTGCAGCCAGCCGGCCGAGACGAACCATGGCTTGAGCGCCAGTCCGATGAGGCCTCCGGTCAGCGCCGGGACGCCGATGCGCGCGCCCACCACCAGCCCTGCGCCCAGGGTCGATGCCGACATGCCGATGGCGCCCAGCACCGCCAGCCGCGCGGTGGCCAGCCCCGCCACCAGCCCGATGCCGATGCCACCGCCGAGCTGCTTGACCGAGCGCCGCAGCAACGCCGGATCGGTCAGCGCGCGCAGGATGTTGGCCACGGCCAGCCCCGACGGATAGGTCAGCCGCATGCGTTCCACCAGCACCGGCGTGTAGAGCATGCCCACGCCCGCGCCCAGCATGCCGATGCAGCCCAGGTACAGCATCAGCTGCCATGCCGGCGGCTGCGGCATGCCCATCCACGCCATGGCCTGCAGCAGCACGCCCAGCCCGCTCATGGCGGCCACCGAGGCGGCCGCCGTCTGGATGTAGTTGGCGCCGTGCCGTCCGCTCGCGCCGTAGCCCGCCGTCACGGCCGAGCCCAGCAGGCCGGCGAGCACCTGGCCGCCGACGAAAAAGCCGAGCGAGAAGTTCATGTAGGCCGCCGTCACGCCGGCCAGCGGCCCCAGCACGAGGGCACCCGCGGCCACCAGCAGCAGGTGGTAGCGCCAGCTGCCCTCGGCCGGCAACCAGCGCCGGCGGGCTCGCGGGGAGGCTTGCGAGGGCGGCATCAGGCGGCGGTGTCGAATTCGAGTTCGCGTTCGTAGAGGTGCAGCGGCTGGGGCCGTCCGAACAGGTAGCCCTGGCACACGCGGCAGCCGTGGCGCTCGAGGAAGTCGCGCTGCGCCTGCGTTTCCACGCCCTCGGCCACGATCTGGAGCTCGAGGTTGCGCGCCATGCCGATGATCGTCTGGATGATCAGCTCCACCTTCGGGTTCAGGCCGATGCTGTGCACGAAGAACTTGTCGATCTTGATCTGGCTCAGCGGCAGCTGCGTCATGTACGACAGCGACGAATAGCCCGTGCCGAAATCGTCCATCGAGAACTGGATGCCGAGCGCCGCCAGCGCGTTCATCTTGCCGATGGCGTCGACCACTTTTTCGTGCAGCAGGCTTTCGGTGAGCTCCAGCTTGAGCTTGCGCGGGTCGGCGCCGGTGCGCTGCAGCACCCGGCTCACCTGGTCGACGAAGTCCGCTTCGCGGAATTGCCGCGCGCTCACGTTCACCGACAGCTGCAGGTGGCCCAGGCGCGGGTCGTCCCGCCAGGCCACCAGCTGCATGCAGGCGGCCTCCAGCACCCACAGGCCGAGCGGGATGATGAGCCCCGTGTCTTCCGCCACGTCGATGAATTCGTGCGGCAGCAGCAGGCCGCGCACCGGGTGGCGCCAGCGCACCAGCACCTCCGCGCCCGTCACCTTGTTCTCGTCGGTGACCTGGCTCTGGTAGTGCAAAACGAACTGCCGGGCGGCGATGGCCGCGTGCAGCTCGCTCTCCAGCGTGGCGCGCGCGGTGATGGTGGTCTGCATGCCTGCCTCGAAGAAGCGCAGCGCGTTGCCGCCGTCGGTCTTGGCGTAGTACATCGCGATGTCCGCCTGCTTGAGCACTTCCTCCATCGATGCGTTCCCCGCATCGAAAAGCGCGGCGCCGATGCTGCAGGTGCTGTGGTGCTGCTGCAGGCCGAGCTGGTAGGGCTGGCTCAGCCGCGCGAGGATGGCCGCGCCCATGGTCTCGGTCTGCGAGGTGGCGACGACGTTCTGCGTGTCCAGGTCTTCGAGGATCACGACGAACTCGTCCCCGCCCAGGCGCGCCACCATGTCGCCTTCGCGCAGGCATTCCTTCAGCCGCTGCGCCACCTGCTTGAGCATGACGTCGCCGATGTCGTGGCCGAGCGCATCGTTCAGCGTCTTGAAGTTGTCGAGGTCGAGAAACAGCAGCGCGCAACGGCGCGAGCCCCGCGCATTGGAGCCCATGGCCCGCTTGAGCCGGTCCAGCAGCAGGCGGCGATTGGGCAGGCCGGTGAGCGTGTCGTAGAAGGCAAGGTGCTCGATCTCCCGCGCCGCGCGCTTGCTCTCGGTGATGTTGCGCAGGATGACGATGAAGCGCGCGTCCCGGCCGTCGCCTATCGATTTGCGCGAGGCCGAGATCTCGAACCAGTCCTTGTCCCCCGCGTGGCGCAGCTCGAACTGCCGGCCGGCCGAATGGCCCTTGGCGTCGGCGTCGTGCAGCGCGCCCATGACTTCGGCGGTCGCTTCGGCGGGCAGCAGTTCGGACAGCAGGTGCCCGACCGGGTCCGCGATCTCGATGGCCGGGAACGGCACGCGCGGCGAGTGGCAGCCGTGGCAGCGGCCGTCCAGGCCGACCTCCAGCAGCAGGTCGGGCAGCGCATCCAGCGTGGCCTGCAGCTGTGCCTTGCTCTCGATGATGGCGGCCATGTGGCGGCGCTTCTCGGTGATGTCCTGGTAGACGCAGACGATGCCGCCGTCGGGCGTGCGGCTGCGCGCCGCGCGGATCACCTGGCCGCTCTCCAGCAGCGCCTCCTGCTCGGAGTAAGGCTGATCCATCTGCGGCGTGTTCAGCGCCGTCCAGCCGGCCGGGCCCTGGTCATGCACCACATGCCGGGCGGTCTCGTCCATGATCTGGCGAAACGGCAGCTGCGGCGCAATCATCGGCGCGACCCACGGGAACATCGCGACGAAGCCGCGGTTCCAGGTGAGCACGCGGTTGTCCGAGTCGAGCAGGATGAAGCCGTCGATCATCGACTCCAGGGCCTGGTCGAGCGTGAACTTGGAACGCAGCAGCTCCATCTGCGCGAGCCACTGCCTTCGCAGCTGGATGTGCGTGAAGCAGGCCACCGCCAGGATCATCAGCCCGATGGCGACGGCCGTCCAGGCGATCAGGTCGCGCTCGCGGCGCCACTCGCGCAGTGCCGCGGTCAGGGGAATGCTCGCGACGATCAGCAGGTTGCGGTGCAGGGTCGGACGGGCCACCACGATGGCCGGCAGCCCGCTCAGGCGCGCCGCCATGCGCGAGGGCTTGCCGTCGCTGGTCCTCTCGTGCAGGGCGGGCTCGATCTGCCGGCCGTCAAGATCGTCGCGCGGCGGCAGGCTCGCCAGCAGCGGGCCGCCGTCGCGCTCCAGCGTGACTTCGAGCCCGTAGATGCCGGCGCCCTGGGTCATGATGGTGGCCAGCAGCGAGAGCTGCACCTCGGCCACCGCCACCATGCGCGAGCCGTCGGCCAGCGTCGTGGCGCGCGCGAAGAACAACACCCTCTGCGAGGTGACCAGGCTGGTGGCCGGCTGGCTGATGGCCAGGGTGGACACCGGGTTGGCCAGCACGCTGTCGATGAAGCCGGCGGGCAGCACCAGCGGCAGCTGTGCGCCGCGCCGGTCGGAAGATGCCACCACGGCGCCGCGTGCGTCGACGAAGGCGACGTGGCGTACCAGCAGGTTCTGCCGCACCACGGTGTCCAGCAGCCGGTGGTCCTCGAAGCGGCCCATGTCGTTGCCGGCGCTGCCGACGGTGGAGCTGCGCAGCAGTTCGTTGGCGCCCGCCAGCAGCATGTCGACGCTCAGCAGCGAGCGGTTGAGCGCCGCCTCGGAGCCGCTGACGAATCGCACGGCCAGGTTCTCGTGGTCGCTGATCGCCTTCTGGCGCCCATCCCAGACGATGAGGCTGGCCACGGTCACCACCGTGGCGAGGAAAAGCACGGCCACGCCGAAGACGATGGCGGTGACGCGGCGCGGGAAATGCGGCTTCACTGAACTGAAGGAGCGCGCAGCCCCACCACCGGCGCCAGCGTGTCGTTCCAGGCCTTGGCGCACTCCGGGCCGCAACGCCGCACCCAGCCGGGCAGCACGCGGTTCGCGAAGATCTCGCGGCGGCGCGCTTCGTCCTGTGGCGACGGCCGGACGGCCGTCATGCGGCCCTTGGTGGGCTTGGTGCAACCCGCCGCACCGGTGTTGCAGGCGATGCCCTCGTCGGTTTCCCGCTCCGACTGGGTCCATACCGCGTTTTCCAGCTTGGGCAGTTCCTTGCGCAGCAATGCCTGCAGGTCGGCCGGCAGCGCGTTGAAACTCTCCCGGTTGGCCGCGAACACCGCGACGCCCCAGCTCAGCGGCAAGGTGTAGATGGTGCTGGTCACCTCGTGCAGGCCCAGCGTGTGGCCCGACATGGTGCCGGTGACCGCGCAGTCGGTGTTGCCTGACCTCATGTTCGCCATGATCTGCGAAAACTCGGTGTAGACCGGCGTGCCGCCCACCGCGGCGATGAAATCCGCCTGCGTCGAGCTCGACACCCGCGTGCGGCGGCCCGCCAGGTCCGACAGCTGCTGCAGCGGCTTGTTGCAGAACACCTCCTGGGCCGGGTAGATGTACACGGCCAGCAGTTCGGCGCCGTAGCGTTCGCGCAGCGCGGCGGCCAGGTAGGGGCGAAATGCGCCGACCGTGCGCCGCAGCGTGGAAACGTCGGGGTTCAGCCCCGCCATGTCGGCGGCGCCCAGCTCCGGATACTGCGTCGAGACCTGGCTCAGCAGCGCCGTGCCGAAAGGCACCACGCCCAGCTGCATGAGGTTGAGCATCTCCTGCCCCGGCACGCCAGCACGGTCGAAGGGCACGATGCTGGCGGTGTAGCGGCCGCCCGACAGCGTGGCCAGATCCCGGGTCCAGAACTGCTCTTCGTGGCCGGTGTACTGCGTGACTCCTCCCAGGCCGCCGACGATGCGCAGCCGTTGCTCGGGCGCCGTCTGCGCGTGGCAGAGCAGCGAGGCGAAAAACATCAGGAGTCCGGCGAAATAAACCAACATAAGCCCTAAGCGAGAAGGGTTTCAAATCATTACACAGGTTTCACGGGCAGCGATGAGTGAACGCCCTCGGATGTTGTAACGGGCTCGGCGCCGGCCGGGACGGCTTGGTGTCCAATGCGCTGCACATCGTCACTCATCACCGTCTCGCATGGAATTCTCAGCATGAAGCTTGGCAAGATCGTTCTCGGGGGGCTCGCCGTGCTGGCCATCGCCGGGGCGGCGGGCTGGTTCAGCCTGGACAAGGAAACGCGCGGGCTGCTCTCCACGCTGCCCACCAACAGCGATGTGCTGTTCTGGAGCCAGCGCCAGCGCGATGCGGGCTTCCGGGCCCTCGACCGCTTGCCGGTGCTGGCCAAGGCGCACGTCGTGGCCGCTGGTGCCGCGCCGTCGGCCTTGCCGCCGGGGCCGCCGTTGGCGCTGTCCCTGGACGTCGATGCATACATGGCGCAGCAGCGCAGCGCCGCGCTCGTGATCCTGCAAGACGGGAAGCTGCGCCTGGAGCGCTACGGCCTGGGCTTCGACCGCGAAGGGCGCTGGACCAGCTTCTCGGTGGCGAAATCCATCACTTCCACCTTGCTCGGTGCGGCCGTGCGGGACGGCCACATTCGCAGCCTCGACGACAAGGTCAGCGACTACATCGTGGAGATGAAGGGCTCGGCATATGACGCTGTCAGCATCCGCCAGCTCCTGACGATGACCTCCGGCGTGCGCTGGAACGAAAACTACGGCGATCCGCAGTCGGACGTGGCGCGCTTCAACAACCATCGGCCGGAGCCGGGTGCCGACGCGCTGGTGAGCTACCTGCGCCAGCTCCCCCGGGCGGCACCGGCGGGCACCCGCTGGAACTACAGCACGGGCGAGACCAATCTGGTGGGGGTGCTGGTGGCACGGGCTACGAGCAAGCCGCTGGCTACCTATCTGTCGGAGAAGATCTGGCGGCCCGCGGGCATGGAGCAGCAGGCCACCTGGATCCTGAACCGCTCGGGGCAGGAGATCAGCGGTTGCTGCATCCAGGCGGCCACGCGCGACTTTGCCCGCTTCGGGCAGTTCGTGCTCGACGGCGCACGCATCGGCGGCCAGCCGATCGTGCCGGACGGCTGGCTGGCCGAGGCCACCACGCGGCGCACGGACATCGGCCAGCCGGGCCGCGGCTACGGCTATCAATGGTGGACCTACGACGACGGCAGCTTCGCGGCGCGCGGCATCTTCGGCCAGGGCATCTTCATCGACCCGAAGCGCAGGCTGGTCATCGCCTCGAACGGCAACTGGGCGGGTGGGGCGTCGAACCGCGCCGACAGCGCGGCGCGGGACAGTTTCTACAGGGCGGTGCAAAAGGCCATCGACGACGAAGGCGTGGGGAAGCCCGGCGGCTAGCCCACCCGCATGGACAGTTCCACGTCGGCGGCGAAGGGGACCGACAGGTATCCGCCGTCGGACGCACGCACGCGTGCGAGGTACTCCGGGCTGTGGTCGGCGTTGTCCGCCACGATCAGCGCACCCGGCCGCAGGCGGCTCTCGACCAGCGCCAGGATGTCGGGGTAGAGCGCCTTCGCGCCGTCCAGCAGCACCAGGTCGATGGTCTGGGGCAGGTCGACGGCCAGCGTCTTCAGCGCATCGCCTTCGCGGATTTCGACCAGGTCGCTCACGCCCCCTTCAGTCAGGTGCTCGCGGGCCTTGGCGATCTTCGATGGCTCGAACTCGCTGCTGATGAGCCTGCCGCCGCCGTTGTCGCGTAGCGCGGCAGCCATGTAGAGCGTCGACAGGCCGAAGGAAGTGCCGAACTCCACGATGTTGCGCGCGTTCATGCTGCGTGCCAGCTGGTAGAGCAGCACGCCGGTCTCGCGCGACACCGGCAGCCAAAGATCCTTCATCCGGCCATAGAGGTCGAGGTACTCGGTCTTGCTGTGCATCAGCCGTTCGCGTTCCTCGCGGCTGATGCTGGCGATGGCAGGGCTGGTTGCCGCGGCGGCCTGCAGGAACAGGCGGTCGAGCAAAGGGGCGAGGGGAGGGGAGGTCAGGGTCGTCACCGGGTTCTTTCGTGTGAAAAAGCAGATGCGAAATAATATGAAGAACCCTTCACGTTTTCCATTCGCGTTACGGATCCTGCCCATGACAGACCGCTCGAGTGCCTCCATCTCCTCTCGCAGAAAGCCCAAGCAGGCGCGCTCGGCCGACCTTCTCCAGGCCATTCTTCAGGCAGCTATTCAGGTTTTGGCGAAGGAAGGGGTGAGCCGCTTCACCACCACGCGCGTCGCCGAGAGGGCCGGGGTGAGCGTCGGTTCGGTCTATCAGTACTTTCCGAACAAGGCGTCGATCCTGTTTCGTCTGCAGAGCGACGAATGGCAGCAGACCACGGAAATGATGCGCGGCATTCTGGGTGACATGCAGCGGCCCGTGCTCGAACGCCTGCGCATGCTCACGCACGCCTTCATTCGCTCCGAGTGCGACGAGGCGCAGGTGCGAACGGCGCTCGGCGACGCCGCGCCGTTCTACCGTGACGCGCCCGAGGCCCGGGAAGTGCGCGCCGCCGGCGGCGAGATCGTGAGGGTGTTCATGAAGCAAGCCCTGCCCGCGGCTTCCGATGCCACGCGTGAAATGGCGGGCGACCTGATCGTGAGGACGCTCAGCACGGTGGGCAAGGATTTTTCGGAGAGCCCCCGGACCGCCGCCGAGATCGAATCCTGGGCGGACGCGATGGCCGACATGCTCTGCGCCTACCTGGAAAGCCTCGCATCGCGCTGAGCCCGGCGCTCGGAGTCCACACCGTTCTACCTGTTCTCGGGGATGGCTTCGGAAAGCCTCCTTCGTTAGCCTGCGCGTTCGTCAAAAAACGCTTCACTCGCCGACCATCCCGATGACGCTGCATTCCGCCTTTTCGCGCCGCGCTGGCTACGCCCTTGCCACGGCAATCACCCTCGTGCTTGTTGCCTGCGGCGGAGGAGGAGGGGGCGGGGA